>JASFSK010000534.1:0-4122 GCA_050114455.1 Desulfobacterales bacterium
TTTCGTCACTGAGTATAACCGCTTTTATCCCCATACAACCCTGGCTGCCCAAGCGCTGGGATTTACCGGTTTGGACGGAGCCGGGCTGGAAGGCATCGAATTTTATTACAATCAGCATCTCGAAGGGACCCATAGGGTTTTTAAAGTCTATAAGGATGCACTGGGTAAAGGCTTCAGGGCCACACCCGCACAATCTGCAGACAGCCGGGGCCATGATCTGATTTTAACCATTGATAGCAACATCCAGTATATTACGGAAAAAGCACTCCAGGAGGCGGTTGACCGTTATTCGGCCCTTTCCGGTCTGGCAATTGTTATGCAGCCTCGCACCGGGGCAGTTTTATCAATTGCCCATATTCCCCATATCAATCCGAATGCCTATTCGAACTTCGATAAATCTCTCTGGCGCAACCGGGCCATCACCGATTCTTTTGAACCGGGCTCAACCATGAAAATTTTTAGTGCGGCAGCGGCGCTGGAGCATGGCAAAACCACGGCCAATAGCCTTTTTTATTGTGAAAACGGTGCCTACCGGATCGGGAAAAACGTGGTCCACGACATCCACAAACGCGGATGGTTGTCCCTCCAACAGATAATCAAATATTCAAGCAATATCGGGGCCGTAAAAGTCGGGGAAAAGGTGGGCGCCAAAAATTTATATCGTACATTACGAAATTTTGGATTCGGCCGCAAAACAGGCATTGACTCTCCTGGTGAGACCACCGGGAGCCTATCCAATTACGCATCCTGGTCGCAGATGGACACCGGAGCGATTTCCTTCGGCCATGGTGTTTCTGCCTCGGCCATTCAAATGGTCACGGCGGTATCAGCGATTGCAAACGACGGTATTCTCATGAAACCCTATATCGTGCAACGAATTGTCAGTCAAAAGGGGCATACCGTCAAGAATTTCGAACCGCAAGAAATCAGAAGGGCCATATCCGTCCGTAACGCCAAAATTGTCAGGAATATTATGAAAACCGTCATCACCGAGGGAGGCACCGGCGTGAATGCCGCACTCGACGGTTATTCCGTTGGCGGCAAGACCGGCACCAGCCGTAAACTTGATAAAGACGGCCAATACTCAAGTAGCAGGCATATCGCGTCGTTTATCGGCTTTACGCCGGCCGATAATCCGGAAATTGTCATTATGGTGGTTATCGATGAACCCAAGGGTAAATATTATGCCAGCATCGTAGCCGCCCCGGTGTTTAAACAAATTGCTCAGCAAACCTTGAACTATTTAAACATACCACCCGATGAAAGCACGACCAAATTCAGGGTGTTCCTGGGCAGTGAGGCGCAAGGGTGAAGCTTTCAAAGCTAGTTGAAGCAATCGGACCTGTCACTCTTGGCACAATGCAGATTGGACCGGAACGCCATGCACCGGGCGAAATTCAGTATGCGGACCGACCGGATGACGACATTCGATCAATTCATTACAGGGCCCAGGAGGTTCAGCCGGGCGGTATATTTGTCGCTATTGAGGGGCAAATTGCCGACGGACATGATTTTATGCATCAAGCTCTTGAAAGAGGAGCTACCGCGATTATCACTCAAAAAGAGCCTCCTCAGCCCTTTCTCAACAAAATTGGTGTAACACCGGAAAATAGGTCACCGATCGTCATCCGGGTAGCCAACACACGCGCAGCGCTGGCAGATTTGGCAGCCTGTTTTTACGGCCACCCTTCCCGGGACATGACCATGATCGGCATCACCGGAACCAATGGCAAGACCACCGTCGCCTACATAATTGAAAGCATCCTATTGAAGGCTGGCTTCAAAGTGGGTGTGATCGGAACGATAAACTATCGTTTCGGAAATCAAATATTTGCCAACCCCATGACGACACCGGAATCCCTTGATCTTCAGAGAATTCTGTCGGAAATGCGGGCGGCCGGTGTCAGCCATGTGGTTGCGGAGGCCTCTTCCCATGCCATTGATCTGTGCCGAATCAAAAACTGCTGGTTTGACGTGGCCGCCTTTACGAATCTGACACAGGATCATCTGGATTTTCATGGCGACATGGAGGCGTATTGGACGAGTAAGAAAAGATTGTTTACCGAATATCTCACCAAAGGGCCAAAAAGAGAGCATGCCTCGGCTGTCCTCAATTGCGACAATGACAAAGGCCGAGAGCTGGCGGAGCTGCTGCAAATGCCAGTTATCAGAACAGGATCGACGCCGGATTGCAAAATAAGATCTGAACATATCCAATGTGATTTATTTGGCACCAATGGGAAGGTTGCCGTCCCAGGGGGGAGTTTTAGTTTTAAAACTCCCCTCGTGGGAGCACACAATGTAGAAAACATTCTCAGTGCGATCGGCATTTCAACGGCACTAAAGATTTCGTCGGATCACATCAAGTCCGGAATTGAAGCATTACCGTCCATTCCGGGTCGGCTTGAGTCCATTGAAAACAGCACCGGACGATATATCTATGTCGATTATGCGCACACACCGGATGCACTGGCAAATGCCATATCAGCCTTAAAAAAAATCGCGCCGGCTCGAATCATCTGTATATTCGGATGCGGAGGGGACCGTGATAAAGAAAA
This sequence comes from Desulfobacterales bacterium, assembly GCA_050114455.1. Classification (GTDB taxonomy): domain Bacteria; phylum Desulfobacterota; class Desulfobacteria; order Desulfobacterales; family JAFDCJ01; genus JAFDCJ01. Next base: position 2,559 of record JASFSK010000534.1, read on the forward strand.
ACGTCCATTGATGGGGGCGACCGTCAGCCGTCTGTGTGATTTGTCAATTATCACCTCAGACAACCCGCGCACCGAGAGTCCGACGGCCATCATTGATCAAATCGTACCCGGTGTCAGGAAGGTCGATACTTGCGAATATCCTGCCGGTGACCTGAAAGAGGGGTTTGAAGACAAGGGATACGCGGTCGAACCGGATCGGCGCCGTGCCATCGAACTGGGCATTCTGGCATCACGGCCGGACGATGCCATTCTGATTGCTGGAAAAGGCCACGAAACCTATCAGATAGTAGGAACGTCTGTTCTTGCCTTTGATGACCGCCGGGAAGCCAGGAAAGCATTGCAGGCTATCGGTTTAAAATTATGAATTTGGATCACTGGGATTTGTTTGAGATCTGGTTTTTGGTGCTTGAAATTTTCATTTAGCAGGTAATTTTTGTTAAATCAGTCAACTGCTTATTCAAATGACGGAGTCTTGAATCAATGACCCAAAATCAACCTCTAGCCTGGACAACTGAAAATCTCCTAAAAGCCACGCGGGGCAAGCTTTTATGCGGAGATTTGGGTCATCTGTTCACCGGGGTGTCAATTGACTCCCGCAGCATTTATGCCGGAGACGTATTTGTGGCCATCATCGGAGAGATCCATGACGGGCATGCATTTCTCGAAAATATTGTCGATCAGGGAGTGCGTGGTCTTGTCGTCAGCCGCCGGAAGACCGGCCAACTGCCCCTATCGAAATGGGGGAAAAGCCGTGTCGTCTGTATCGCTGTTGAAAACACCACCCGTGCATTGGGCGATATGGCCGCATTTAATCGGCAGCGGTCACAGATACGCGTGGTGGGGATTACGGGCTCCAACGGGAAAACCACCACCCGCCGTATGGCCACTGCAGTCATGGAGCGGCAGTATGACGTCCTGACCGCTGCCGGAAATTTTAACAATGAAATCGGGTTGCCGTTAACCTTGCTGGGGTTGTCGGCCGCCCACCAATGGGCACTCCTGGAATTGGGAACGAATCAGCCTGGTGAAATTGCCCGGCTGGCTGACATTTGCTCACCGGATATCGGTGTTCTGACCAATATCGGCCCGGCACATCTGGAAGGATTAGGATCGATTGATGGCGTCATGAAGGAGAAGGGAGACCTCATCAAAAAGCTGGGTTCTAACGGCACAGCAATCCTCAATGCAGATGATCCGCGTGTCAGTCAACTGGCGTCGACCACCGAAGCCGAATTGATTTTTTACGGGTTGACCCAAAAAGCGGCTATTAAGGCCGAAGATATCAAGGATACCGGCTTTTCAATTTCGTTTAATCTGATTCTTGCCGGTCAAAGTATAGCAATCACATTGAATTGCCCCGGTCGGTTTATGGTTTCCAATGCCTTGGCCGCCGCCGCCGTGGGGCATCAAATCGGTCTTTCTATCGAAACAATTAAGGCTGGCCTCGAAGGATTCGAGCCGGTTTCCGGCAGGATGAACGTTAAGCGCTTGGCCGGAGACATTCATCTTATCGACGATACATACAATGCAAATCCCGACTCCATGAAAGCCGCCTTTTCCACCT
>JASFSK010000535.1:0-4122 GCA_050114455.1 Desulfobacterales bacterium
AACTTCGTGAACCCATAGGGATGATAGAAACTCGGTTCTTATGGAATTTTAGCCCTATCGCAATCCATCATCCCTATGGGTTCACATTGCACATAACTGAATTGATATCGTCAGGAAGAAAATGTTTTCAGCCCTCGGATTATACGTTTCCAAATGCGTTCGCCCTGACCAAGTTTCACTGAGGCGTTGCGTTCTTATCCCTGATCTGATACGTTGCATCAGCAAAAATTCGTCAAAAGGAGAACCCAATTCATGCCCGATGAGCAGCCAAATAATCTTGAATTCATCATCGATCGATCAGACCTCTATCAGGAGGAATCATTTACCGATCTGAAAACCGGGACCATCAAACGTCTCATACCCGTACGCCCTGATGGCTCACGGGACAACTCCCGCAAAATTATTTTTGTTGGACATACCAGTATCCTGACCCCAAACGGACCCCTGCCGATTCAAAACGTAATTGCCGCCAAGGAGCTGCAGCAGGCCATCAAAAAATTTCCCGGAGCCATGCAGGAAGCTATGGAAAAATTGATGGAAGAAGTCAAAAAATATCAGGAGCAGGAACAATCCCAGATCCAGAAGCCCGACTCGCGCATCATCGTCCCCTGAATGAGCGAACCAAAAGCACATTTCCAGCCGGGTGATTATCTGACGTCCGGAGGTCGTGACTTATCCGAACAAATCGTATTTGCTCGCATTGAAACGAAAAAAAATTTCTCAGAAGATGGTTCGTTTTTGGCGATAGACCAACATTCTTTAGGTATCAAAATGGGATTACTAAACATATTTTCAGGAAAAGACCCCGAAAATCATGAACAAAAAGGAGACGCGCTCTTTGATGTCGGCGCCTATGGAAAAGCTGTGGCGGAGTACGAGCGAGCCTTGCAAAAACTGGAAAAGACAGCCGCCTGGGATGAAGGTTACCGCGAAAGTCTCCAAAATAAAATTCAGGGTAGCAGGGAATGCTTGGCGCATGAACATCGTCAGACGGCTGAAAACCTGATCGAGGCAGGTCACGATTATGATGCCCGCCAATACATTGATCTGGCTCTGGAATTAACCCAAGATTCGGAATTAAAAACCGCTCTCGAGCTGCTTTTGCAGAGGGGGGAAACAATTGAATCCGAAGACTTGGAAATTGAACTACCGGAAATCGACATTCAGAATCAGGAGCCGGCGTACGAAGATGAGCAGGTCGAACAACCACCCGCCGGTACAAAAGAGGATGAATATTTCACTGCAATTATCGGCACCTTGCCCGATGAAATCCAAGATGACTATTTGAGTTATGGCGAAGATTTTAAGATCGGATACCTGGCTTTGAATCAGGGGGATTTCGCTGCAGCGGCAACGCATTTGACCACCGCCATGAAAGAACATCCCGATCCGGCAAGTTATATTCCACTTGAACTGGCGACCGCCAACCTGAACCTTGGCAGGCATGACGAAGCCCGCCGGCTGCTGGAAGCATTTCTTGGACACCACCCGGACGCTCTGCCGGCCTATCAGCTCTTGTGTGAAATTTTCTGGGAAACGAAAACCTTTGATAGTGCTGAAGAACTGCTGAATTCGCTTCCATCCGGTCTTTCGGAATCCGTGGCCGGGTATCTGCTACGCGGCGAAACCTTATATCAGGCCGAAAGATACGGGGAGGCAAAATCATTTTATCGTAATTTCTTAAGAACTTACGAGTGGAACGAATCCATAGCCCGGGCTCTGGCCAAAACCCATGAGGCATTAGGAGAAATGGCCAACGCCCGCAATCTGTACAGCGAGATCATGGCCCAATGCCAAAGCTGTCAGGCTCGTATCGACCCTTATATCAAACAAAAATTTGCCGATCTCAGCTTTGCGTCCGGTCTGAATACCACCGCAGTACTGGAGCTCTATCTTTCATTGGCTCGGGAAGTGCCTCAAAATGCGGCTGAATATTATCAAAAAATCAGCAAAATTTATTCAGCCCAGGGTAACCGTGAAGAAGCCCAACGGTTCCAGCTAATATCCGAAAAATACGAAAGTACAGGATAGACTCTAAATCATGCCCTTCTATCCAGACTTCATTTTTCCAGCGTATGAATCGGCCCGGTCATTATGGTTCGTATTTCGGGAAGGCAGGCTGTTGACAAAAGTCGACGATTCGGATCAGCTTATTCCCTCTGGTCGGGAGCTGTCGGACGCGAATTTCACACCGATCCACAAGCAATATCTGGGAAAAATGGACGGGTTGCCATGTTATGCCGCCGAGTTGGCGGACAGTCAGATCGTATCTGATGGATTTACATTCATCGGGGTAAGACGGCTTTTTGGCCGGCTGGAAGAAGATTTGATGTGGGTTGTCGGCCGTGCAAATCAGATGGTAGATTGGAGCCAAAGCCATCGATATTGCGGCAGATGCGGCCACCCCAACGAAGACAAAACCGATGAACGCGCCAAGATATGTCCCCGCTGCAATCTGGTGAATTATCCACGGGTCTCGCCAGCGATCATCGTCGCCGTGATCAAGGACCACCAGATTCTGCTGGGTAGCAATCGGCGGTTTAAAGGCAGCTTTTTCAGCGTGCTGGCCGGATTTGCGGAACCGGGCGAGAGCCTTGAAGAATGCGTTGCCAGGGAAGTCAACGAGGAGGTGGGCATCGCGGTTAAAAATATCCGCTATTTCGGCAGCCAACCCTGGCCTTTCCCGAACTCATTGATGGTTGGATTCATCGCCGATTACGCCGGTGGCCGAATTAATGTCGACCAATCGGAAATTGTCCAGGCTGACTGGTATTCAGCCCATGATCTCCCACGCATACCTCCCAAGATCAGTATCGCCAGACACCTGATCGACTGGTTTGTGGATAATCATTCGATGACGCGTTCGAAAAAAGCGGCCTCTAAGTAAAGAAAGCATAAGAGGTTTTAGCCCACTCAAAATTCAAACCCGGCCGCTAGACCGGCTGCAGAACCTGTATTCTGACATCCCGCACGTAATCTTTTACGGCTTCACGGTAAGTAGCCATATGCGGCGTTTTTAGGTGGGCATGGAGTGCATCCAGATCCACCCAGGCTTCAACCAAGGTGACGGTGTTCGGCCGGATGTCTCCCTGAACGGGCAAACCGGAATCCAAATCCACGGATGGTTCATACGCCAGACACCCTTCTTCTGCTTTTACCCTTGGAACGTTCTCGTGTAATATAGGCAAAAATTTATCTAGGCAACCCGGATTTAATTCAATAGTGGCGATGACCTGGATCATATACGTTCCCCCTTTGTTAACATAATTTTGATAGTCTCGTCATAAGCTCCGAGTTCGCCATGCCGGTCCGGGATCACGTCCAGGGTGACGGCGTCGGCACCCAGAACAAGCTGAAAACACTGGATACTATCCCATGTCGCAATGACGTTTGGAAAAATTCGCACTCTTTATAAAATCATCAAGGTTGATTGAAAATAACCAAAATTGACCTTATGGGAATTGCAGCGGTTTGTCAAAGTTAAACCTGAATTGTTTGCTTTCGTGTTGGTGGCCAAACCAATACCGTAGAGCAAAAAATCAGAGATGATTAAATTTTAAACAACGGTTTCTTGACAAAAGGTATATCTTAGCTTAGTTTATAACTAAACTAAGTAAAGGCATATGATCATGGAAGTCGGCATACATGAAGCAAAAACCAAACTTTCCAAACTAATCCCCGCTGTACTGGCTGGCGAAGAGGTGATCATCACCAAGGCCGGCAATCCTCTCGTGAAACTGGTTCCCATAACAGAACAGAGCAGGGAAAGACCACTGGGCGTCTATGCGGGCAAGGTTCGGATCAAAGGCGATCTTCTGAAGCCCTTGCCGGAAGAAATTGTAAATGAGTTTTGGCTGGTGAAGGATGAAGATGCGCTTTCTTCTTGACACGCATACATTTCTCTGGATGGCAGCAGAGCCAACAAAGCTCTCCACCAAGGTTTCTGGGATCGTTCAGGCGTCAAACAACCGATTGCTGTTGAGTGCGGCAAGTGGATGGGAGATCGCCTTGCTTTGGCATCTCGAACGGGTGGAGTTGCCGGATCAACCCCAAAGGTTCATCCCCGAAGCGCTGCAAAAGCTCAGTGTCATACCACTGCCCATTGGCTTTGTTGCCGCCATA
>JASFSK010000536.1:0-4116 GCA_050114455.1 Desulfobacterales bacterium
CCTTCAGATCGAAGCATACGGCAAGGAAAAGAACATTCCGCAAAAACTGTTCGATATTTATAAAGAACAGCGTCAGGAGCTTGTCGAGTTAAAAAACAAATATGGCGCCATTGTCACCCCCAAGCAATTGGCAGAGGCGAATGCCTAAAAGCCGTTAAGCTGGGTTGATTTTTATACCTGATATAAAAAACGCAAAGTTTAACGTCATTTGAGCAGTCACTACTGATGCGTGGGGGTGGCTTTCCAGCCGCGATGATCCGGACAGTCGCGGCTGGAAATCCGCTCCCACAGTCTCCAAAAAATTGCTGATTCAAGTCTACTAAGTTTCTTTCCTGATTGGACTGGGCGTTCGCTGCCAGCGGCGCCGTTCGTGAGGATTGTTTGCAGCCTGAACCCCGTAAGTCAGTTATCCGCGTACTTTTCAGCCGCCAAATGCTGGTGGCTTTTGTGATGGGATTTGCCTGCGGTCTTCCACTTTTGCTGACAATGAGTGTCCTGCAGGCTTGGATGAAGGACCAGGGGGTTGATCTCACCGTTATCGGAATAATGGCACTAGTGGGGTTGCCATACACTCTGAAGTTTTTATGGGCGCCGCTGGTTGACCGTTACACGCTTCCTTTTTTAGGGAGGAGACGCGGCTGGATGTTGGTCGCACAGCTTGCCCTCATGGCGTCCATTGTCGGGCTGGGACAGTCAAACCCGGCCCAAAATCCATGGATGGTCGCCTTTGCTGCCTTTCTGGTTACTTTTTTCAGTGCGTCTCAGGATATCGTTGTAGACGCTTACCGGCGTGAGGATCTTTCTGATGATGAGCTCGGTCTCGGTTCATCATTGTACATAAACGGCTATCGGTTAGGAATGCTGCTAGCTTCAGGCGGTGGTTTGATCATGGCGGACTACATTCCTTTTTCGATGGTTTACCTTATTTTAGCGATCTGTTTGCTGCCGGGCATTGCAACAACTTTGCTGACACCGGAACCCAAAAATCCCGCCGGAAATCCCAGAAACATGCGGGAAGCGGTCATCGATCCACTTGTGGAATATTTCAGTCGCAGCGGTGCGCTGTGGATGCTGGCATTTATCCTGCTGTATAAAGTCGGTGATACCATGGCAAGTGCCATGACAACCCCTTTTTATCTTGACATCGGGTTTTCAAAATCAGAGATCGGCGCTGTTGTGAAACTATTTGGTTTCTGGGCCACCATCGCCGGTGGGCTAGCAGGCGGTATTGTGATGATCCGCCTGGGTATCAACCGCAGTTTGTGGGTTTTCGGTTTTTTTCAGGCAGTGTCGACGGCCTGTTTCGCACTGTTGGCGCATACGGGTTATAGTATTCCCTTGCTGTCTTTCGTGATTGCTTTCGAGAATCTTAGCAGTGGGATGGGAACGGCGGCTTATGCCGCATTTATGGCCAGCATTACAAATAAAAAATTTACCGCCACTCAGTATGCCCTGCTAACAAGCCTGATGGGCGTCCCGCGCGTCCTTGCATCGGCACCGACAGGATTTCTCGCAAAAAATGTTGGCTGGGGTAATTTTTTTATTGCCTGTGCGGTGGTGGCAATCCCGGGAATGCTGCTTTTGTTGAAGTTTGCCCCCTGGAATTCAAAAGCCGCCGGTGAAGCTAGGGGTGTTTGAATTTTAGGACACAGATCTTCCCAGATAAAAACGGATTAAAACAATGTTACCCGTAGGATGAATACTTTAATCTACTTTTTGGCAGTTGATTTTAATTATACTATCGCAGCGGAACATCAATATATCTCTGGAATCCCTGTACATCCGTGTCCCATTGAAAAAATATAAATTAGCCAAATACCATACTAAAAATAGCCATGACCGACGACAAAATCGATGAAAAGACCTTGGAACGGATTGAACGGCTGCGTCAGAAGCGACTGCAAATTCTGGCACTGCCGCCCAAAAAGGCATTGGCCAAAATTTTAGAAGATCCCCATCCGTTCGCCCTGGTCCATTCGTTTCCCGAGCAGGATCTGTATTTTTTGATCAATGACATCGGGGCTGGAGACTGCCTGCCCCTGCTGTCCCTGGCGTCCAACAAGCAATGGGAGCATGTCGTCGATTTGGAGCTATGGCGCAAGGACCGTATCGACCTGAAATCCTCGTCACGCTGGCTGAGTTTATTGTTTGAGGCCGATCCGGAACGTTTTACCCGTTGGTTTCTGGAAGAAAAACTGGAATTAATTGAATTCTACCTGTACAACAGCATTGAAGTCAGGGTCAAAGAACACGATCAGGATCCCTCCGATTTCGGCAAAGGCTTCTTAACACTTGACAATGTTTACTTTTTTCGAATTTTGGAGCCCCCAGTCGCTGGTGATCAGGGTGATTTTACCATCGAACAGCATAAACAATTTATCTTAAGGTTCTGCGAGCATCTGGCAAGCCTTGACAACAAGCAATTTCAAAATGTGCTGCTGGAAGCAACCCACCTCATTCCGGCCGAGACTGAGGAAGACTGTTTTCACCGTCGTAATGTTCGTCTGGCTGAAAAAGGTTTTCTTCCGTTTGATGAGGCTATCGGCGTCTATCAGCCGATCAGTCCCCGGGATCTTGCAAAACAGCGTCCCAAGTATATACTGAACACTGCCGAGCAAGCCTCGCTGCTGCCGGTATCTCAATACCCCATCCGAATGCTGACAGAAGACAATCACTTCACCCGTGCCCTGACTGCCATTGAGCAGCCGGACGTGCTGACTCAAATTCAGGGAGAATTTGCCAATCTGTGCAATCAGATCATTGTTGCCGATCACAAAACCATTCGCGAACGGGAAGAGCTGAGAGATATTGTCAAAAAAGCCTGCGGCTACATCAGCATCGGTCTGGAGCGATTGACCGGGGACAAAGCCGGAATTCGCCCCGATACATCTGCTGCTCTGATTACCGGACACCCGCTCTCACACATATTCAAGGTTGGATTCGGCGGCGCCTTGAAGCTAAAATGGCAGGCTGAAAAATGGCTTTCCCAATGCTGGTTTGCTAAAAAGGAACTGCGCTTGACCTTTTGGGGCGAGCAATGGCTGGGGGTGCTGGGCGGACTGCTGCTTAAAAAGCCCCTTTACTATGATAACTACAAAAACGGGGTTCTTTACCGCGAATTTACCTCCCGGGCAGATATCCGGGCCATGGAAAACATCTTCAAACAGGTCAAAGCCGTTGATCAACTGCTGTCCTTATTGCCCATCGAACTTGAACGGCCCTCCTCCTATGGATTTCTGACTTTCAAGAATCTGATGCTCACCGCGTGGGCACGTCACTATCTCAAATTGCCCCAACAGCGGCTCAAGCCTCTTGAACTTGGAAAATTTAAATCTTTTTTTGAAATTCTGCTGCCCGGTCAGCCGGTTTCCGGGTTTGAAACCCCGCGAAAAGTTCCTCAGGCGATGAAAAACCTGTTTCTAAGCTGGCTGGTAGATAGTACCGGCCTTAAGGACTTTGAGATCACCGAACGGATCGGCGGAACCCTGGAGAATCTTTTTGAAGATATCGAGAGCGAATTGGGTATAGTGGCCGTCGAGGATCTCGATCCCCGCTATGTGCAGCTGTTTTTGCTGGAAAAATAGGTGTAAATTGGCATTGATTAAATAGCCGGGTCCGGGGAGCCCGTTGGAGGGGGCCAAGCAACGTAGATCTTGGAGCAAGTTACCCCGTTGCGCCTGTTTTGCCGATTTATCTTGCTTCTTTTAAAAAACCGCTGGCATATTTGTGAAGCACACTGCCGATTAATGTCTGATAGGGGATGCCCTCCCGGGCAGCTCTTCTTTGTAAGGCGGAGAGATCATTTTCTGATATTCTTATATTGATCTTGCGGTTCTTTTTAAGTGTATTTCTAGCGATTGTTTGGAAATCAGCCTGTGATTTCGCTGGAGCGGCTGACAGCGATAAATCTACGCCGACCAATTCCGATGCCGACGGCTACAGCGAAGCCTGGCAGCAGCAGATTTTAAAAAATTTGGTATAAAATTATTTAATAATACGTTGAAAACATATCTTTTGTATGTAATAAATAATACGGAATTACCGTATAATTTATTTTGGGTGCAATTATGCCAAATCCTTTTCTTTTTGGAAAAATCGTAACTGACAAGCATTTTT
>JASFSK010000537.1:0-4114 GCA_050114455.1 Desulfobacterales bacterium
AGGATTTCTTGGGGAATTGTTTTCTTTAAGTAAATCGGGAAGATGCCTTTTTTTGAACAACTTATGAACAATTCATATTCTTTTCGAATCTTTGGAATTCTTCACTTTTTGACTAATTTATATTTTATATTTGCCGAAATCATCAGGTGACAAATTTTCCAGATAATCGGCCCATTTTTTGCCCTCTTCACTGGTATCCAATACCTCGGCTTGACCATCGCTGATTTTGGATTGTTGCATGACGGTGTCTTCTACATAGATGGGAGCGTTAAATCGCAAGGCCAGGGCAATGGCATCGCTGGGCCGGGCATCGATATCAAAATTGCTGTCTTTGGACGCGAAATAGATACGTGCGTAAAAGGTACTGTCTTTCAGATCACAAACTTCAACTTTGGTTATCGAGATGTGCAGGGTGTCGGAGAAATTTTTAAACAAATCATGGGTCATCGGCCGTTCGTATTTTATATCCTGAAGGGCAGATGCAATCGAGGTGGCTTCGAGTAGTCCGATCCAGATTGGGATAGCCTGATCATGCTCCTCCGACTTTAAAATGATAATAGGCGTATTCGATGCTGGATCCATGGTCAGACCCGCTATGCTTACTTTATGCAGCATAACTATTTTCTCCTTTCAACCTTCCGGTTGCAGATTCAATACCAACAGGCTTCCCCCAGAGTGAGTGGGCATAGGCTTTTTCAATTTGGGTTTTCACGATGTTGCCAGGGAAAATTTTGGCGCCCATTGGCGGATCGTTGCTATAGTTAAAATTGACAATTTTATTCGTGGTTGTACGTCCTGTCCATTGGTCAGTTGCCCGGGGACGGCCAATGTTGTCGAAAGATCGCTTTTTACTGGAACCTTCAACAAGAATGGGCTGAATCGATCCGACCAATGCCTGATTTTTCTCTCTGGTAAAAGTTTCCTGCAGTTCCAGTAAGGTCTGCAGTCTTTTTCTTTTCTCTTTTTCTGAGATTTTGTCGTTGAATTGAACAGCCGGTGCATTGGGACGATCCGAGTAAACAAAAGCGAACAGACCATCAAATTGCACCATTTTCATTAATTCCAGGGTTTCATTGAAATCCGCATCCGTCTCTCCCGGAAACCCAACAATAATATCGGATGTAATCGCGATACCGGGACAAGTATCTCTGAGTTTGGCGATTTTGTCAAGATACAGCGTTTTGGTGTATTTGCGGTTCATTCGCTTCAAGATTCCGTCGGAACCTGATTGAACCGGCAGATGAATATGTTGGCATACCTTTTCATTGATCTTGAATGCATTTATCAGTGAGCTGTCGAAATCCTTGGGGTGCGAGGTTGTAAATCGGATTCGTAAAAGCCCTTCAATCCTATTGACCCGCTCAAGCAGTTCCGGAAAAGATAACAAGCCTTCCTTTTTACCATAGCTGTTAACATTCTGGCCGAGCAGGGTGACTTCTTTGACACCGGAACCGACGAGGTTTCTAATCTCTTCTATGATACGATCCGGGTGCCGGCTGATTTCTCTTCCCCGAACGTGGGGAACCACGCAATAGGTACAAAAATTATCGCAACCTCGCATGATGGTCACAAACGATGACACCGAATCGCTATACGGACGTCCAGGCGGTCTGTCTGTCAGATCGGGCAGCTCTGTTAATCCAACATCGACAATCCGGCACCGTTTTTCTACTATCTTAGCAATGACAAGGGGCAGACGACCAATCGCCTGCGTGCCGAATACAAGATCGACGTGGGGAACCCGCTTGAAGATATGATCACCCTCCTGTTGGGCCACACACCCCCCAACGCCGATGATAAGTTCTGGTTTTTTGAGCTTCAAGCTGGCCAGCCGTCCCAGGAAACTAAAAGCTTTTTGTTCGGCTTTCGCCCGTATCGTGCATGTATTGACGATTATCAGATCGGCGGTCTCCAACATGCCGGTTTGTTTATATCCCATGCCAGTCAGCAAAGTGGCAATTTGGCCGGAATCATAAACATTCATCTGGCAGCCGATGGTATGAAGGTAGAAATATTTATTCAGCATGGGTCTAGCTAATCTATTCTATCCGAATCCGGACGAGCCGGTTGTAGCTACGTTTATCGAGCTTAAGAGAGAAATTGTAAGTTGAAAATTTGCGGGGTGTCGTTTTACTCCGTCTTTTTATAAATCGACAGAATACTATAAATGTTCAGTATTCAATCGAAAATCTTCGGTCACAATATAGCCGCCTCTATCATCATATGGTTTTCAAGGTCTGTCAAAACCATTTCCACATCGGGTACACAACCCGGGGCGATATAAATTACAATCAGTCCCGATTCAGGATTCAAGGTCTCAATCGTCGCCATCCCATCATAAGCCTCGAAAATGAATCTTAGATAAGAAATTTCGCGACGATCAACGCGGTAGTATCGTTTGAGAGATTTTCCGGGCGCGCTGTTGTTTGACATGGCTGTTAGTGAACCTCCCCAAGAATTGTGTGACAGGCCTATAAGTATAACCATGTCCTTTGTATTTTCAACAAAAAAGCGAAATGGGTCCTGAGCCAACAGGCACCAAACAATCGCCAGCAGTTTGAAACCCTGAATCGATTATCATTTGGCTTGTTCTGCTTAAAATTTTAGTGTATATGGCGCACCCATGAAGAAACACTGGCAGATGCTTAACCCGGATTTGAAACAGGTCCATGAATTGAGTCAAAAACTGAGGTGTTACACGGTCACGGCAAGCGTTTTGATCAACCGGAATATTTCAGATCCTAAGGCGGCCGAGAAATTTTTAGACCCCTCTTTAAAATATCTGCGCTCGCCCTTTTCTCTACTCGACCTGGATTTGGCCATCAATCGAATCTATAGGGCCATCTTGGGCAAGGAAAAAATTTTGATATTTGGCGACTACGACGTAGACGGCGTCACGGCCACTGTTATATTATTAAATTTTCTGCGTTATGCCGGAGCGGATGTTTCTTTTTACATTCCCCACCGGGTAACCGAAGGCTACAGTATCCAACCCGCACATATTTCCAGTTACGCCCATCCGCATAAAATCGATTTGATTATTACGGCAGATTGCGGTTCTGACAGCCATCAGGCGGTATTGGCAGCGAAACGTTGCGGCATTGATATAATTATTACGGATCACCACACCATTGCAGAAAAAATCCCTCCGGCGCTGGCGGTTATAAATCCAAAACGCCGGGGCTGCCCGGCAGGACTGCAGATGCTCGCCGGGGTTGGTGTGGCCTTTTTTTTGCTGATCTGTCTTCGTACCCATTTACGGGAGAAGGGGTTTTGGCAGGAGCGGCCGGAGCCCAATCTTAAAAAATATTGTGATCTGGTTGCCCTGGGAACCATAGCGGACATGGTGCCCCTGGTTGAAGAAAACCGCATCCTATGTAGAACCGGCCTTGAGCAAATTCATGCCGGCGGCCGTCCCGGATTGAAGGCCTTGCTGGCAGCCAGCGCCGTTTCCAATGATTACCTGAATGCCGATGATATTGCCTACCGGTTGGCTCCCCGATTGAATGCAGCCGGTCGTATGGACCATGCCGCCAGGGCCGTTGAACTGTTGACGGCCGAAAATATGGAAATTGCGAAAGAAAAAGCGCACACCTTAAATAAGTTGAATCAGCGACGACGTTTAATAGAACAGGGAATTTTAGTTGAAATTCAACGGTACATCGAAAACAATTCCTCAATTCTCCAACAAAGATCGTTGGTTTTAGCAGGCGAAGGATGGCATGCCGGAGTACTCGGAATAGTTGCATCGCAGATGGTCAACATCTATTGTCGACCGGTGGTTCTAATCACAACCCGCAACGGCATTGGGACAGGTTCCGGCAGATGTCTGCCGGGTCTAAACCTGTATGGTGCACTTAGGTCGTGCAAGCAGTATCTCGAAAATTTCGGCGGCCACTCAATGGCTGCCGGTCTTAGGATACGAGAAGAAAACATCAATGATTTCCAGAGTGCTTTTGAAAGCGTCATCCAGCGTACCACAGATTCTGAGGATCTGACCCCTACCCTGCCGATTGATTCAGAGTTGGATTTGGCTATGATTTCGGATACACTTGTTGATGAGTTGGAATCTTTGATGCCGTTTGGTACCGAAAACCCGGAGCCCCTTTTCCTG
>JASFSK010000538.1:0-4106 GCA_050114455.1 Desulfobacterales bacterium
CAGTTTTTTTGAAGAAAAAATGCATCTCAAACAAACCACAATATTTAAGACATAATTTACAGGATACCAGGATATTTTTGAATTTGAAACACCAAAAGGTGCCCGTCACTGATAGAGGAGATCTATGAACGGGCACAAACAAGCATGATAAGGAACAGATCAGCGTCATCTTATCGCGGTTGTCCGCCCTGCACTCATTTCTTACCTATTTTCTAAGAAACTCTTGACTGTTTTTGATTGGCGGAGTATTGACCACCATGTTCGAGAGGTTCCAGCAAGCCGAATTTTTGCTTAATTGAAACAAAAAAATAGTATTGATGCAGGTGGTGATTCGATCGGCAGGGATTTCAAATCCCTGGTACTTTCTGATATGGCAACCCAAGAATTTTTAGCGGTCACCTATGGATTGGCTTCGGCCTCCTTTTGGGGTACTAGTGACTTTTCAGGTGGTTTTGTCACCAAAACAAGCAGTGTGTTTGGCGTGCTCCTGATCGCAAATATAACCGGGGTCGTCGCCTTGGTAATTTGTGCACTGTGGCTTGAGAGTCCGATACCCGATGCTTCTTCGATTGTTTTTGGCGCATTTGCAGGTATCGCCGGATTAACGGGTCTGGCCGCATTATACAAAGGTCTCTCTGTCGATCACATGGGAATGGTGGCATCTCTGACGGCAGTGATCTCGGCGGCTCTGCCGGTAATATTTGGTGCGATGATTGAAGGAATTCCTTCAAATATCCAGATTGTGGGCTTCGCAATTGCATTTGTTGCGATCTGGCAACTCTCTGTCTCTGAAAAATCCCACAAGATTCATTGGCGGCAACTCAGTTTGCCAATAACTGCCGGTATCGGATTTGGGTTTGCTTTCATATTATTCGATCAAGCCGTCCATCAAAATGTGTTTGGACCGCTGATTGTATCTAGAATCACCGCCATTCTTGCTCTGATTTTGATTTTAATGATTTTTCGAATCGGGACGATGCCTCAACGGCGGCGGTATCCTATTGTTTGTCTTACCGGCTTATTCGACGTTGCCGGTACTACATTTTACGCATCAGCAGCCCATGTTGGGAGACTCGATATTTCAGTAGTGCTTGCCTCGATGCATCCGGCCATAACCGCCTTTCTTGCCTGGGTGGTATTGAAAGAGCGCCTTTCGCGCCGTCAATGGGTTGGTGTTATCGCTGCATTGATTGCACTGGCCCTAATTGCCACCTGAATACACCGCTTCCTGCCTCCATCAATTTTTATTTGATACCGGTCCTTCCTGTGGCGGCTGGCGTCATGTAGGGGTTAAAATGAAGGCTGAATTGATTTCATAAGAAATAAATGAGCACATATTTATTGGAAAGGAACACTATTCTTGCATTGATTTCCGGAAATAGTCGAAAAAGTCAGCTATAATCAACTGTTGACGATTTCCTGGCTAAAATGGTAAATCAGTGACCACTAGCAGAGTTAATCCGGGGGGATGAGGATGGCCCCTGGAAGGGGCCTGGGCCACCTTGCTGCTGGTGGCCGCTGATTTTTGAAAAAATTTTTCTTTCTTTTTTAGATCGGATCTGTCAAACGATAACCATAATATTTTCAGGAGATCATATTATGCAAATTAGTGAATTTCAGCTCTTGCTAAAACCCGTGACCGATCTCGTCTCAAGGATGGCGATCGACGCTAAGCTGGCCGAAGAATTAAACCGCCGCTTCCCGCCTGGGGGCAAAGCATTCGATGCGATCGAAAAGGCATGCCACGCAGCAATCGAGGCCGGATGGATGTGTGCAAATGGTGACCCTGGCCGGCGATGGGGTCGTGTCATCGAGCCCTGTGAAGAGACCGGAGGCTTGAGCGTCGATGTGGTGGACCTGGCCGATCTCGTCGGATCGCACCATAGCCACCCGGGGGGTGAGGTTTGCATGGTTATGCCGATCACCCCGGATGCGAAATTTGATGGAACGCCTCGCGGCTGGTGCGTATTTGAACCGGGAACGGCGCATTACCCGACGGTATCGGATGGGCAAGCCCTGGTCTTGTATATGCTGCCGGACGGAAAAATTGATTTCACGGATAGGAAATAATATTTGTTCATACTAATGGGTCACCTTAATGACTACCATCGAAAGGTCATCTTCAACCGGCCTGCCGTCTCTGAATCTGTCGACTGCAAACAGGCAGGCCGTAAGGATGCCGTTGGCATCCAGATCGGCATATTGGTTTAAGATTCGAATGATCGTTTGCCTGCCAAACATTTCCCCTTTACGGTTCAGGGTTTCCCAAAGGCCATCGGTGCCCAACACGATAACCTGACCGGCTGTCAAACTTTCTTTGCGATACTGCTGGTAATGCCAATTCTGATCGATTCCCAGTGCCATTCCGGCGCCACGCAGCTGTTCGTCCGTGCCGGCCGACGGATCGCAGAATACAGCCGGGTTGTGACCGGCCCGGACCCAGGTCAGGCTTCTCTGCCCGACGTCAATTGACAGGTAGAACAGTGCCATAAACTGGCAGGATTCGGCCACATCGTCCACCAGCTGGTAATTGACATCCGTTACGATCTCGGCAAGGGTTCCCGGCATTGCCGAGCGTTGGCGAACCAGGGCCCGGCCGGTAGCCATCAGCAGTGCGGAAGATATCCCCAGACCGCAGGCATCTCCCATGACGACACTGAGCTGTCCCCTGCCGTGTCTGGATGGGTGGATAAAATCAAAATAATCACCACCGGTCTCCTCGCAGTAAACACTTCGGGCTGCAATATCCAGCCCCTCGACAACGGGAGGAGATACCGGCAGCAGTGCTAGCTGTGCTTCCCTGGCTAAATTATACGAATGTCGCAATACTTCCCCTTCACCCAGGCCAGCGGTCATTTTATTAATTCCGTCTCCCAGTACACCGACTTCATCATTGGAGACGACCCGGGCGCGGTGGCTGAAATCGCCTGTTTTAACCTTGCGGATGGTGCTGATCATTTCCCGTATCGGCGTCAGAATCGATCTGCCGACGAGAAAGTTCAACCAGAGAGAAAGTAAAACAAACGTGATATACAAGCTGATCGTATAAACGAACAAATCCTTGCTGAAGACGGACACCGGAATACTGGAGGACCCGGTTCCGTATTCGATGTAAAAAAGGGTGCCGACAAAGATAATCATGGGTACCACTGTGCCGGCAAAGTAGAGAAATTGAATCCTTTGGCGGATTGAAATTTTCCAAATCTTTTTATGTGCTGCCAGTCGACCGTGGGGGAAAAAGATCGGAATTAGATGCTGCCGCGAATACGTTTCTATTACCAGCAGGGCCAAGCCCGCAGACAGACTTCCGACAATGATTCCCCTGAACAATGTCAAATAGGCCGTATGCCAAGTGCTGCTATAGAGAGGTGATGCATTCAAGGATGGAATGAACTTCGCCAGTACAATCCAGAATCCATCCAGCAGGCTTAGACCCGTCCACATGGAAAAATTCAACAAGGATATCAGGAGCGGCAATAGCAGTAGTCGACGGCGGGCACGTCGAAATAAATAGGGCTTGTCGGGGGAATTTGACGCTCGGGAGTCAAGATATCTCTGTAACGGTCTTTGGGAAATAAACTGCAATCCCGCACCTATGGCAAAAATTAGTGGGTAAATCATTAGGATGTAAATCCAACCGCTCTCGATAAAAAAGTTCCGCCATAGCTTGAAAAATTCGGTCGGAGTCAACAGGGTTAATGCACCCACAATAAGGGAGCCGATCATGTTGGCTCCGGCATTGATCAGGTACAGGTTCAGGAGCAGTTTTTTATGATGGCTATTATCCATCATATCGCCTTCAGATCAATAACTCTTTTGTGGATTAAGAATCCAACCCAATAATTTTAATTACAACCATTGTAATATCGTCTTCGCGCACCAAACCGGTTTGAAAGTCTGCTACAGACTGGAAACATTGTTCAAGTATCTCCTCGGCAGTTGCAGCCGAGTTCTGTCGGATGATATCGTAGAGAGGTTCTTTGCCGAGCATATCGCCTTTCCAATTGTGAGCCTCCCAGAAACCATCCGTGGCCATGACAATGACCTGCCCTATGGTTAAATCCTTCTTTTGGTCCTCTTCAAATATGGCATGCTCAGAAATCCCC
>JASFSK010000539.1:0-4080 GCA_050114455.1 Desulfobacterales bacterium
TCCTGACAGATTATCTTCGCGTGACTCTCATCGTTTGATTGTCGTTCTTCAAAATTCCTTGACACTTAAAAACTCGATTGATAACCTAACCGTTTCGATACAAGAATAATCATCGATCAAGAAAACTTTCATGACTGAATTCATTTACCAGGATATGTTTTCCTTAGGACCGGATGCCACTGAATACCGATTGCTGACCGATTCGCATATCTCCAGCGTCACCTTTGACGGATGCGAGATACTGAAAATAACGGCCGAGGGATTGACGATGTTGGCCGAAGAGGCATTTAAAGATGTGTCCCACTTGCTGCGGTCCTCCCATCTAAAACAGCTTGCAGACATCTTTGACGATCCGAAAAGCTCTGCCAACGATCGCTACGTGGCCCTGGAATTACTTAAAAATGCGGTGATATCAGCAGAGGGCGTTTTCCCAATGTGCCAGGATACCGGTACGGCCATTGTCATCGGAAAAAAAGGACAACGGGTGTGGACGGATTTTTCGGATGAAGAAGCCCTGGCTAAAGGTGTCTACAAAGCGTATTACAAAGGCAATCTGCGCTATTCCCAGAATGTGCCGTTGAGCATGTACGGGGAGAAAAATTCCGGTACCAATTTACCGGCACAGATCGAGCTATATGCGGTTGAGGGCGACGAATACAGGTTTTTATTTATCGCCAAGGGTGGCGGCTCCGCTAATAAAACCTTTTTATTCCAGGAAACAAAGGCCGTTTTAAATCCGGAGACATTGAAGGCCTTCATGATAGAAAAAATGAAAACCTTGGGCACCGCCGCTTGTCCACCTTATCATCTGGCTTTCGTAGTTGGTGGAACTTCCGCTGAATTGAATCTTAAAACTGTAAAACTGGCGACTGCCAAATATCTGGATAACCTGCCGACCGTTGGCAACGAATCCGGGCAGGCATTCCGGGATCTTGAACTAGAAGACCAAATTCTTAAGATGTCGCGAGATCTCGGCATTGGCGCTCAATTCGGTGGTAGATATTTCTGCCTCGACACCCGTGTGATTCGATTGCCCCGCCACGGCGCCTCCTGTCCCATCGGCCTGGGGGTCAGCTGCAGCGCCGACCGCAATATCAAAGCTAAAATTACCCGCGAGGGAATGTTCTTAGAAAAGCTTGAAACAAATCCGGCCAGGTATTTGCCCGAAGTTGATTTGGCAGGTCAAGCGGCGATCCGAATTGATTTGGACCGGCCGATGGAAAAAATTCGACAACAGCTCAGCCAGTACCCGGTGGCAACCCCGCTGTTGCTGACAGGAAAAATTGTGGTAGCGAGAGATATTGCCCATGCCAAATTAAAACAACGGTTGGACAGCGGAGGCAGCCTTCCCGAATATTTTAAAAACCATATCATCTATTATGCCGGCCCGGCCAAAACTCCGGTCGGTCACCCATCCGGTTCATTCGGCCCTACCACCGCGGGGCGAATGGATCCGTACGTGCCTCTTTTTCAAGCTCAGGGGGGATCGCTGATCATGCTCGCCAAGGGAAACCGGTCCCATCTGGTAACGGATGCCTGTAAGCGGTACGGTGGTTTTTATTTAGGTTCGATCGGTGGTCCCGCCGCCCGTCTCGGCAAGGATTGCATCACCAGTGTTGAATTGATCGAGTATCCCGAGCTGGGCATGGAAGCCATCTACATGATCACCGTCAAGGATTTTCCGGCATTTGTCATCGTGGATGATAAGGGCAACGATTTTTTTGAAAAATTGCTGACATAGTTTTTCATTGACCTTTATTCGGACCTAATTTACGTAAACGCGGAAATTGAGAAAATATTCATTCCACTCTAAAACGCGAAAAAACATAATTTTTTCATTAATCTTTATTCAAACCTAATTGACACAAAAGCAGCAATTTAGAATACATTCATTTCATTCTAAAACGCGAAAAAATTACAAGGAGTATTTTATGGCAGACAAATTTAAAACCATGGATGGAAATACAGCCGCTGCTCATGTGGCTTATGCCATGAGCGACATTTGTACCCTTTATCCGATCACCCCCTCCTCACCCATGGGTGAGATTGCAGATGAATGGGCAGCCGATGGACGCAAAAACATTTTCGGGCAAACATTGACGGTGCGTCAGCTCCAGTCGGAGGCCGGTGCGGCCGCATCGGTGCACGGATCCCTGGCCGCAGGTGCCCTGACCTCGACATTTACAGCTTCCCAGGGATTGCTGTTGATGGTCCCCAACATGTACAAAATGTCGGGTGAACTTTTGCCCGGTGTGCTGCATGTCTCAGCCCGGGCGCTGGCGGCACACGCCCTTTCCATATTCGGCGATCATCAGGATGTCATGGCTGTGCGGCAGACCGGTTTTGCCCTGCTGGCGGCTTCATCCGTCCAGGAAGTCATGGATTTGGGATTGGTTGCCCATCTATCTGCCATCAAATCCTCGATTCCGTTTCTCCATTTTTTTGACGGATTCCGGACCTCCCATGAAATTCAGAAAATCGCCGTGATCGATTACGAGGACATGGCCAATCTGGCAGACCGGGATGCAGTCGCCAGATTTCGTGCCCGGGGAGCAAACCCGGAAAGGCCCGAAGTCCGGGGAACCGCCCAGAATCCTGACATCTATTTTCAGAACCGGGAGGCCGCCAATCCATATTATCTCAAAGTCCCGGGTATTGTCGAAGACTACATGCAAAAGGTCGGCGAGCTGACCGGGCGCAGCTACCGGCTGTTTGATTATGTCGGCGACCCGGATGCCGAGAATGTCGTGATTTCAATGGGATCATCCTGTGAGACCCTTGAAGAAGTTACCAACCATCTGAGGGGGCAGGGGGAAAAGGTGGGTTTGGTCAAGGTCAGACTATACCGTCCGTTTTCAACCGAACACCTTTTCAAAGCAATCCCGCAATCTGCCAAGAAGCTAACAATTCTTGACCGCACTAAAGAACCGGGCGCACTGGGTGAACCGCTGTATTTGGATGTTTGTACCGCCTACATGGAAAAATCCCAAGCGCCCCAACTTTTCAATGGCCGCTATGGTTTGGGATCCAAGGAATTCAACCCGGCCATGGCCATGGCGGTATTCGACAATATGAAGGCCGCAACTCCCAAAAATCATTTCACGGTGGGAATTATCGATGATGTCACCCAAACGTCCTTGAAAGTCGGCCAGAGTCTGGACGTAACACCAAAAGGCACCGTACAGTGCAAGTTCTGGGGATTGGGCGCCGACGGTACCGTGGGGGCCAACAAAAGCGCGATTAAGATCATCGGCGACAACACCGACATGTACGCTCAGGCATATTTTTCCTATGATTCTAAAAAATCCGGTGGTATCACCATCTCTCATTTGCGATTTGGCCACGAACCGATTCAATCAACCTACCTCATTGATACCGCTGATTACATCGCCTGCCACAAAGACACCTATGTCGATGTCTATGATTTGCTGGAAGGCATCAAAGACCAAGGGATATTTGTTCTCAATTCACCGTGGACACTGGAAGAGATGGAAGAAAAACTTCCGGCTGCCATGCGCCGCACCATTGCCCAGAAAAATCTCAAATTTTACAACATCGATGCGGTTAAAATCGCCGGCCAGGTTGGCCTGGGTGGACGCATCAATATGATCATGCAGACGGCTTTTTTTAAGCTGGCCAATGTGATACCGGTGGATGAAGCCCTCGCATACCTGAAAGATCAGATCAAACAATTGTTCGCCAGAAAAAGCCAAAAAATTGTTGATATGAACTTTGCCGCGGTGGACAAAACTCTGGAAAATTTGATTGAAATCGATTATCCGCAATCCTGGGCAGAAGCGAGCGACAGTGCAGTCGCCGGCAAAGATGAACCGGATTTTGTCAAAAACGTCATGCGTCCCATGCTGGCTCAGCAGGGGGACAAGCTGCCGGTATCCGCGTTTACCCCGGACGGAATTTTTCCGGTGGCTACCACCCGGTATGAAAAACGCGGTGTTGCCATCAATGTTCCGGAATGGATTATGGACAACTGCATCCAGTGTAACCAATGTGCCATGGTTTGTCCCCATGCCACCATTCGGCCGGCACTTTTGACGGAAGAGGAATTGGCCAACGCTCCGG
>JASFSK010000540.1:0-4080 GCA_050114455.1 Desulfobacterales bacterium
TTCAGCAATGCTTCATGCCAGTCGGCACATTCCGAAAAAGCCGCCATAGTCGCCGCATAGCCCAGTGCATTGGGCATAGGAACAATACCTGCCATTGCCTTTTTGAATTGCTCGCGTAATTTTTTGTTGGAAATCACGGCGAACGCACAACCCAGGCCCGGTATATTATACGTCTTACTCGGCGCCATCAGGGTGATGGTTCGATCTGCTATTTCAGCATCCAGCGTGGCCGTAGGAATATGCACTTTATCTTCATTCAGAATCAATCCACAGTGGATTTCATCTGAGCAGATGACAATCTCATATTTATTGCAAATCGCAGCCAGTTCAGCCAGCTCGGTGCGGCTAAATACTCGCCCAACCGGATTGTGGGGATTGCACAGGATAAACATCCGGCTATTTGGGGTGATCATTTGTTCGAGTCGGTCAAAATCAAATTGCCAGCACCCGGCATCTTCTTTCATTGGCACTTTTATCAGATTACGGCGACTGAATCGCGGGGCTGTCAAAAAGGGCGGATAAATCGGTACGGCTGTCAGCACATCATCGTCATCCTCGCCAACCGCGCGGCAGGCGACATTTAAGCCGGTTACCAAGCCAGGCAACCACACCAGCCATTCGGGGGCTACCGTCCACGCGTAGGTTTTCTTCAGCATCAAAACGATAAGGCGATTCAGCTCTTCGGGCGGCAATGTGTAGCCGAATACACCATGTGCCGCTCTTTTCTGAATGGCTTCAATAACCTCCGGTGGCGATTTAAAATCCATATCAGCCACCCACATAGGAATAATATCATGGGATCCGTATCTTTCCCATTTCAGGCTGGCCGTACCGCGCCGGTCTACCGGGGTGTCAAAATCAAATCGATTTGAATGTTTCATGTCCTGCTGTCCGATCTTTATCAAGGGGTAATAATAATTCGAAATTTCAACTAAATGAAATCTTTCATCGTGAAAATGGTACATCAATAAAGCCAATAATTTGAACTTTGTCAACACATATTATATTATTGGATGTTTTATAGATAATAGTGTTTGACATCACAAAATATTTTATAATATATTATTAGTTAACAAAAAGTTGACTAATAATGTAAAAAAGTCTGTTCTTAACAAAATCATCTGATCGAGGAAACGCAAAGGTCATATGATCAGTCGGAGGTTAAAATCATGCCAAAAGATATATATGATATCATTATCGTCGGGGGCGGCGTTATCGGCAGCTCAACTGCATTTCACCTAATGGCTGCCGAACAGTTGAAAGTTGCCGTCATCGAAAAAGACCCGAGCTATGCCAAAGCCTCCACGCCATTGAGTATCGGCAATGTTCGCACTCAATTCAATCTCAAAGAAAACATCCAAATTTCTCGATACGCCTTCGAATTCATGAAAGATTTTGAAGAAAAAATGGAGGTCGACGGCGTTCGACCCAAAATATCCTGGAACCGGGATGGCAATCTGTTTCTTGTTGACGATCATGGCAGGACCACTGCTGAAAATGATATGGCATTGCAAAAAAAGCTCGGATGCAACGTCGAATGGTGGTCCAAACAAAAAATGGAAAAGCGATTGGGCCAATGCAATCTGGATAATTATGTCGGTGCCACCTATGGGCCCGATGACGGAACAATGGATCCTTACGCCGTCTTGATGGGTTTCAAAGCCAAAGCAAAATCATTGGGTGCGGAATTCATAACGGATGAGGCGGTTGAAATATCTAAGCAACGCGGTCGGGTCACCGGTGTCAAGCTATCTTCCGGAAAAGAATTTCGTTCAAGGATAGTGTTGAATTGCGCCGGCCCTTGGGCCGCCGCCCTGGCCAAAACTGCCGGGGTGAAAATTCCGGTTGTTCCCATTAAACGGCAGGTGTTCGCAGTGGATCCAAAATGTAAACAGGAGTCCCTGCCACGTTTGACGATTCTTCCCTCGGGGCTATATATGGCACGGGAAACCGGAGGTCTCATTCTAGTCAGCAAGACCATGGCCGAAGATCCAATAGGCTTTGATTTTTCGTGGGATGAAAAACGGTTTATGGAAATCGTTTGGCCTGAACTTGCTGACTTTATTCCCGAGCTGGCCACCCTGAAACTTCTGCGCGGTTGGGCAGGGCTATACGCTGTAAATACGCTGGATGCAAACGCTATTTTAGGTGAATGGCCTGAACTCAAAGGATTTTATCTGGCAAATGGGTTTTCGGGCCATGGATTTCAGCAGGCGGCAGCGGTTGGCCGGCATATGTGTGAGCTGATAACAGGTGCTAATCCGAGCATGGATCTTGCGGTCTTTGGGACTGAGAGGATCATAGAAAACAAAGCCATTGCCACCAATGTGATCGTCTAATATCCTTTTAAAACCGACGCAGTGCTCAAGCGCTCCCAAGGACTATCATTGCGCATAATGCCTTTTTTAACCCCAAGTATATTACAAATGCGTCGCCCTGTTCCATTACCATGCCCAGCATTGTCTTTTTGCACTAAATCGTCTATACCTTTGGCAAAGATCTCGTTCACTAAGATTAACCTTTAGAACAAATCCAGAAAGCCGCTAGAATCCCTGCGCCCCGCTGGGAATGCCACTATTCAAAAGCGGATGGGGACAACACAATTGAGTATGCAAGCAGAAATAATGCACATAAAAGCCGTGGTCTTTCAAATGGAAGGGATGCTGATTGAACCGTCTGCCCCTGATGCATCAACGATTAAAATCCCTACACCTGCGCACGAGACCGCAGCAGTGATAGGATACCTACGTTCGAAAAACATTTGTCTGGCCTTGTTCAGCTATGACGGTCTTGAAACCGTTAAACAGGGGCTGGAAAATATGCCCGGCATCCACATCTCGGATTTCGATGTGATCATCAGCCGCGAGCAATTGCCGGTTGATAGTCCTATGTTCAATGTTGCGGACTTGGCCGCTAAAAAACTGAAATTGCCGGTGAGCCACGTCTTGACGGTGACCGCCGACCCAATGATTCTGCAGCAAGCCCGAAATGCAGGGGCAATCACCGTTTTTTTTGATCCCGTGCCCCACGGTGACAAGGCTCGCAATGAATCCGATTTTTGCATATCAAATCTGGCCGAACTGAAGCCTATCGCCCGTCAGGGCATTCCGCTGCCTCCCGGAAAATTGCCCAATGATCTATTACGCGAGTACCTCAACCAGTTTGTTTTCGATGATCCTTCGATTCTCATCAATCCAGGAGTTGGGGAGGATACAGCGGCGATAGACATTACCGCGGAGGAAGTCCTGGTCCTCAAATCGGATCCCATCACCTTCGCAACGGATTCTATCGGCCAGTATGCCGTATTGATCAATGCCAACGACATCGCAACCTCAGGGGCGATACCCCGCTGGCTTCTCACAACCTTGTTGTTCCCATGCGGTGTCACCCCATACGACATTCGCAAGGTCATAGATGAATTGAAAATCTTCAGCAAGCAATGGGATATTACTTTGTGCGGCGGTCATACCGAAATCACCGATGCGGTAACACGCCCGGTGGTGACTGGAATGATGGCGGGAACCGTCGCCAGACGTGATTTGATCGACAAGCGTAATATGGCGCCCGGCGACCGCATTTTGATGACCAAAGGCGTGGCGGTAGAGGGTACGGCAATCATTGCCCGGGAATTCGGAGTTCGATTAAAAAATTTAGGTATGACAGATTCTGAAATTGAATCCAGCCGCCAATTTCTGGCAAATATCAGTGTCATCACAGAAGCGCGGCTGGCGGCAGATTCCGGGATGGTCAGTGCCATGCATGATGTCACCGAAGGCGGGCTGGCCAACGCGTTAGAAGAATTGAGTGTCGCCGGGGGATATCAGCTAAAAATTGATGTGGATACCATTCCCATTTTCACAGAAACACGCAGGGTTTGCAACCTATTGGATATTGATCCGCTTGGTCTGATCGGGTCCGGCAGCCTGTTGATCTGTTGCCGGAACAGCGGCTGTAAATCTTTGATGACGTCAATCCAAGATGCCGGCATCGATGTCACCTGCATCGGTGAAGTATTGGAAAGGGGCCAGGGAATTGTCGCCCTGAAAGAAGGGCGGCCTGCTTTCTGGCCCCAATTCGAAG
>JASFSK010000541.1:0-4059 GCA_050114455.1 Desulfobacterales bacterium
GGTGTCCTGTTTGTTTGGACTGCCATAAGCAATGTGGGTCCGCATCACTATCAATGATGGTTTTTCGCTTTCCGACCTGGCCTCCTGGAGAGCGGTTTGAATGGCCGCCAGGTCATTGCCGTCATTCACCCGCAAGACCTGCCAGTGATAGGCCCGGAAGCGTGCAGCGACATTCTCGGTAAATGCGAGTTCGGTGCCGCCCTCGATGGAAATCTTGTTGTCATCATAGATGCAGATCAGTTTACCCAATCCGAGATGTCCGGCCAGCGATGCCGCCTCCGCGGAGACGCCCTCCATCAAGTCGCCGTCACCACACATGACATAAGTGCAGTGATCGACAATTTTCTGATTGGCCCGGTTAAACACGGACGCCAGATGGGCCTCTGTCATTGCCATGCCCACAGCATTTGCAAAGCCCTGTCCCAGGGGCCCCGTCGTGGTTTCCACCCCGGGGGTATGGCCGAATTCAGGATGGCCGGGTGTTTTGCTGCCCCATTGGCGAAAGTTTTTGATTTCTTTCAGACTGAGGCTATAACCTGTTAAGTATAATAAACTGTAAAGCAGCGTAGAGGCATGCCCGGCCGACAGGACGAAGCGGTCGCGATCCGGCCAGGCCGGATTTGCGGGGTTGTGCTTTAAAACACGCGTCCACAGCACGTAGGCTGCTGCGGCCAGACCCATGGGTGCACCGGGATGACCGGAATTTGCCGCCTGCACGGCATCCATTGCTAAGGTTCGGATCGCATTGACAGACAGGTTGTCGATCGTGTTCTGGCCTTTAGCAGCATTTTTTTTCATCTTTGTTCTCTCCTTTTTAATTGCTAACTCAAAATCTGCTTACGTTCCGGATCATAAAGAGCACGGTTGTCCTCCCGTTTGGCCGGGTATACTTTTTTATAAATCTCTATCTCGTAGCCATCTTCATATGCGGCATCTTCCACAGAAATATAGCCGTAACATATATTTTTGCCAATGGTATGGCCGTAGCCCGCACTGGATGTGACACCTAAAACGTTGCCCTTATGAATGATGGGTGCACTGCCCTGGAGCATAACGGGTTTGGTCGTTTCCAAAGTAAAGGTGCAAAGTTTCCAGTTAGGGCCTTCCGCTTTGATCTTCGCCAGTGCCTCTTTACCGATGAAATCCTCCTTGTCCAGGGCCACACAGAATCCGAGGCCTGCATCATAGGGCGTGTACTCGGGAGTCAGCTCGGAACCCCAGTCTGCGTATCCTTTTTCCAGATGCAAGGAGGAGATCGTGCGATACCCGGCGTTTTTGATACCGAGATCCTGACCGGCTTCCCAGAGGGTTTCATAAACGTGCGCCCCAAATTCGGTCGGGATGTAAAGCTCATATCCAAGTTCGCCGACGTAGGTCACGCGAAAAGACGTGATCGGGGCATATCCGAGGCTGAAGTTTTTACAGGTGCCGAAGGGAAAACTCTCGTCGCTGATGTCGGCATTGGTAAGTTTCTGCAAAAGTTCCCTCGATTTCGGGCCGATCACATTGATCACTGCCAGTGCTGAGGTAACCTCTCTGAATGAAACCGATCCGTCCGTTGGCATGTGATTGTTTATCCACCACGATACCCGCTGCCCGAAAGCGGTTCCCACGACCAGAAGGAATCGATCTTCAGCCAGTCGCCCGATGGTCAAATCGCACTCGATCGTGCCCCGTTGGTTGCACATCTGGGTATAAATCACCTTGCCGACCGGACGATCGATCTGATTGGCACACAAGCGGTTTAAAAATGCCAGTGCTCCAGGGCCTTCCACTTCAAATTTACAAAAGGAGGACTGATCGATCAGGACCACATTTTCGCGTGCATTTTTGTGCTCGGCAGCCACGTGCTCAAACCAGTTGGGCACTTCAAAGGTTCGGTCGTCTATGGGTTCAACACCTTCCGGTGCAAACCAGTTGGCGCGTTCCCATCCGTATTTGGCCCCATACACGGCTCCTTTATCCTTCAACAGGTAATACAGTGGACTGCGTCTGATACCGCGGGCTGAATCATGCTCCTCATGGGGCCAGTGAATGGTGTAGTGCTTGCCATATATTTCTTTGGTTCTCTCCACGTTGTATGAACGGCTTTTATGGTAGGGGCCGAAACGCCGGATATCCAGCGGCCAAATATCCAGGCTCGGCTCGCCTTCGATGATCC
Source organism: Desulfobacterales bacterium (assembly GCA_050114455.1). Classification (GTDB taxonomy): domain Bacteria; phylum Desulfobacterota; class Desulfobacteria; order Desulfobacterales; family JAFDCJ01; genus JAFDCJ01. The sequence continues at coordinate 2,162 of JASFSK010000541.1, forward strand.
ATTCGGCCATCATACGGCCGGCACCACCGCCGGCGGCAATACCGAAGGCATTGAATCCCACGGCCACAAACACGTTGTCCAGTTCCGGCGCCGGACCCATAATAGCATCGCCGTCCGGTGTAAATCCCTCGGGGCCGTTGACCAGTTTTCGAATACCGGCTTCCTCAAGGCAGGGGGTCCGCAAGGTCGCCGGTTCGGCCAGTTGCAGAAAATGGTCGAAATCGGCGTCGAGCAGGTTGGAGTTGAAATTATTGGAGACGCCGTCAATTGCCCAGGGGATACCGTTTCTTTCATATCCGCCCATCACCAGCCCGCCGACCTCTTCTTTGTAGTAGATCAAATTGTCCTTATCCCGGATCGTCGGCAATTTTGGCGGTAAATCTTTAATGGGGTTCGTGATGGCGTACTGGTGCATAAAAGGTACCACCGGCGTGTTGATACCCAGCATTTCACCCACCTGATATCCCCACATGCCGGTGCAGTTGACGACGATGTCACATCTGATATCGCCTTCCTGGGTTTTGACCGCCGTCACACGGTCTTTGTCGAATTCGAAGCCGGTGACCAAATTATTGCGATAAATCTTGGCGCCCCGGTTGCGGGCGCCTTGAGCCAAAGCCTGGGTGATTCCGGAAGGGTCCGCCTCACCGTCCGTCGGCATGTAGGCGGCGCCGATGACACCATCCAAAGAGATGATCGGGCAGAGGTCATAGGCTTCCTGGGGAGAAATGATATTCATTTCGAGCCCAAAGCTGCGGGCGGTTGTGGCGCCTTTTTTTAACTCATACATTCGCTCGGTTGTGCTGGCAAGATGCAAGCAGCCGCTCATTTTCCAGCCGGTGTTAAGACCGGTTTCTTCTTCCAATGTGTCGTACAGACTGACGCTATATTGCAGCATGCGCGTGATGTTGCGTTCGGATCGCAATTGCCCGACCAGACCGGCAGCATGCCAGGTCGAGCCGCTGGTAAGCTCCCCTTTGTCAATCAGGACAACATCTTTCCATCCCATCTTTGTCAGATGATAGGCGGTGCTGCACCCCACAATTCCGCCACCGATGATAACTACTTGGGCACTGTCTTGCATGGTTATAACTCCTTAATGTATTTTTTTTCCTGTAGATGGGCAATTGTGCCAAAATCAGAATGCTGGAAAGAACCGCAAGCGACTCAGTCGGCGATTCTAATTTGCAGACAAGGCTGCTCCTATTTCTTAAAGCAGAACCCGCCGACTTCGTTAAAGCAATAGTGGCCGATGGATACGTCGGCCACTATTCGCCGATTGTAATTCGTCATTCCTGATGCTATCCAAAATACGATTTGATAAATTTTACAAATCTTTCGTTTTCTTCATCGGTTCCAGGCGTAACCCTGAAATAGCCGGTCTTGCCGTGAATTTCGCCGATTTTTTTCAGATAGATATTTTCGTCAAGGGCCGCCTGGAGGATTTCTTCGGTGGATTTGCCGGTCATGGTGCCATCAATCAGCATATAATTGCCATTGGCCGGAAACGGATTAAGCCCCAGTTTTTTGAGCTCTTCGGTAAAAATTGCCATCCAGCGGTTGTTGTGTTCGACCTTGGCTTTGACTTCTTCGGGATGATCGATGGTCGCTTCGGCAGCGGCTGCAGCCATCCGGCTAACGTTCCAGGGCAAAAACATACGGTTGAAAGCTGCAATCATCTCTTCGGTGCCCAAAACAAACCCGAATCGGATACCGCAAAATCCATAGGCTTTGGAAAAAGTAACCGACAGGAACACCTGGGGATATTTTTCGATCAAAGATACTTTGGACTCTTTGTCAGGATTGTAGTCCAGGTATGCCTCATCCACGCATAGGGGAACCCCTGTCTCGCAGAATCGAATCAGATCTGCATCATCGATATAAAGACCGGTGGGATT
>JASFSK010000542.1:0-4045 GCA_050114455.1 Desulfobacterales bacterium
CGGCCCTTCGGTCAGATAGCCGCTGTCAAGGACGTCATTAACGCGTCTTTTAATGTCGCTCGTAATGAAAGGTCTAATCAGTGGAATTTTCATATCGATTTTCAGACTTTGTCTTGAATGGCATGATGTTAACTTCTTCTATATGAGCTTTGCGCCATTTAATCAGCCGTCGCAAGCCCTCTTCCAGATCGACCGTCCATCTGAATCCCAAATCCTTGGCAGCGGTTTCAGGGTCACCTACCCGGTTTGTAACAAATGTTTGGCCAGCAGACTCGTATTGGATGGGGAGGTTCGAACCGCTGATTTTCAGGATAATTTCGGTTAATTCTTTTATGGATGTTTTTATGCCACGCCCCACATTATAGAAACCGAACGGAACATCACTTTTTAAAGCGCAAACATTTGCCCGAGCTGTATCCAGGACATGAATAAAGTCGTACGCCTGACTGCCGTCTCCAAAAACGACCGGTGGGATTCCCCGATCAAGGTTGTCAAGTATTTTCATCATCACAGCAATATAAGCACCCCTATAATCCTGGCGAGGACCATAGACATTCATATATCTCAAACCCACACCCTGAAGCCCATAGCGCCTATGGAACGATTTGAACATATGTTCTCCCGCTATTTTGGTGGCACCGTAAAAGGTCCAGTTGTTGTAGGGATGATCTTCTGTCATCGGCTCTGAAACAGCGTCACCATAAACAGATGCGGAGGAGGAGTAGACCAAGCGTTTTATATTATTCTTTACACAAGCTTCCAGCACATTAAAGGTTCCACGGATATTTACATCGAAGGCCGCTCTGGGATATTCGTGGCATTGCAACAGCCACAGCGCTGCCAGGTGGATGACACCATCTACATCTTGCATGGCGGCATCAAGTATGTCGGTTTGAAGAATATCTCCGCCGATCTCAAAGATGCGGAACCGATCGTCCTTCATGGCCTCAGCCAAATTTTCATGGGTGCCACGACAAAAATTATCATAAACGATGACTTCCTTTATATCTGCCTTTAACAATTCCTCGACGACATGCGATCCGATCAGTCCCGCACCTCCGATAACCAGAATCCGGCTTCCCTTTATGTTCATTCAAAATTCCTCCAATTAAATATCGCAAAGAAAAATATTCTTTCACACTGCCGGTTCTGACAAACGAGACAGTGAAAACGTAAAACCTCAGGTAGTCCTAATTTTATTATTCAACGCATCGAGTGCATTATGCGGGTTGAAAGGCTCTGCCCGTCTAAACGATGATAGGTCAATACCTCAAGGGGGGTGCCGCAGGCCGGAAAGTCTTCAATGGCAAATTTTATCAACTTCTTGGCTCGCAGGGCCGTCGATGACATCAAGGCCGTCAGCAGCGAGTCTCCAAGTCCGCCATATTGGGAATGATTATCCAAAGTGAACAGCGTTTCACAACCACCGATCGTCTCCGCCAGCCATTTGCTATCCACCCTGTTTAGCCAAGGCAAATTTACGACCTTAAGCGAAAAACCCGCTTCACTCAGCAGTTCGGCGGCTGTCAATGCTTCGTTCAGCATAACCGGACCGCAGGCGAACAAAACCGCATCTTGGCCCTCACTGACCACGGACCCTTTACCGAAGGTTAAGCGATAATCCGACCGCATCAGAATGGTCCGCGGCGAAGGCGAAATCGCCAATCGAATCATACAGTTCTGGTCGGTTTGCTCCACGCACCACTCCAGCGCTTGTTTTGTTTCAATCGCGTTGGCCGGCTCCATAATGATGCAGTTCGGCAAGGCGCCAAAAAGGGAAATGTCACGCAGACTTTGGTGAGATTTGCCCGGACCTGCCGGTATGAGTCCCGCATAATGACAGACATATATAATTTTGGTCTTTTCGGTGGCGTTGTTGTAGATTTGTTCGTTGGAACGAGATGCCAGGAATACGCCGAATGAATTTACGATCGGCAAAAAACCCTGCAGGGCGAGACCGCCGGCAGTGGAAACCATATCCTGCTCGGCGATACCGTTTTCAATAAAACGCTCGGGGAATGATTTTTCAAACGGTCGCAGCCCGCAATCGGCAGACAAATCGGCATCCAGAACAATGATGTCCTCCCTTTTCGCCCCCAAGGCGACCAACGCCTCACCGTAAGCATCGACAACCTTTTCCGCAGTGTCTTTCAGCCGGGTTCGATTTTTTTCTTGCAATGCCATGACCCTGGTTTCAATCGGCTTCAGCTGGTACTCAGCCAGACGACCGTTGATCCGATTGAGAATTTCGCCATAGCCTGTCTCGAATGACTGGTCATCGGGGGCGCCGGAATGCCATGGATACAGCCCCTGTCCCTGTTTTAGAGCGGCCGGACCCTCCATGAAAGAAATACCTTTGCCCTTAATCGTGTCGGCAATCAAAACCTTGGGCTTGTCGTTGATTTGCTTGAATTTTTGGAAAACAGCTTCCAGCTCCGCAAAATCATGGCCGTTGCAGGTTTCAGCATACCAGCCGAAGATCTCGAATTTTTGTGCCAGGTCGCGCAAATCGATGATATCTTTGACAACCTTGTCCGTCTGAATTTTGTTATAGTCGACGATGACAATAATCTCATTTACTTGTTGATGAGCGGTAGTTTGCAGCGATTCCCAGATTTGTCCTTCTTGGAGCTCGCCATCGCCGGTCATTACGATCACGCGCCCGCCGGCACCCTTAATTTTTTTTGCCAGGGCCATTCCTTTGGCTTTGGATATGCCCATACCCAACGAACCTGAATTGGCTTCAATACCCGCAATGCTGACGTCCGGGTGACCATGGGTGCCCTCATGCCGCCTTAAATGCTGAAATTGGGCTTCCGGCAGGAGGTCCAGAGAAAAAAGGACGGCATAGTGACCGGGTACATCATGGCCCTTGGATGAAAAATATATGTCCCGATCCGGATGATCGACTCCCAGCTGCGCAAGGTTCATTTCGGTGTGGTACAGATAGGTAACGATATCAAGGGAGCTGAAGCTTGAACCCAGGTGTCCTGAACCGGCTCGTTTGACCGTGGCCAGCGCATTGGCACCGCAAATGTCGGATATCAAGGCAAGCTTGGCATATTTATCGATGGCCGCGTCGCGGACCCGCTTTATTTCTTTTTGGGGGATCAGTTTTATTTCCAACATGATGCTGATTACTCCTCTATCGGATATGGCGCCTGGGGGATCTCGGGCAACTTGGCCTGGTTTGTTTTTGCCAGATGTTCCGCCAGATTCCAGTCATAGTTACTGTTGACATCAAACCCTTCATAATCAATCGTAAAAAAGGGGATTATTACATTTCCGGCTATTGTTTTATCTTCGAATATCACGGTTGCCTTTGCTATTTCCAGGCTGGCGTTCTGAACATAAATTTCGGGCAATGTCGGATATTGGCTGCTGTGCCAGGGCTGGTCGGCAGGACCCAGCGGCAACAGCGGCAGCATTCGATTGCCGCGAATCACCCACATTTTACCCGGATGCTGGCTGCATTTTTCCACTGCCCGCAAGGAATCCACACCTTCCTGGGTCAGAAACGATTGCCAGGCGCGCCGGATGGTTTGCGGCGTTCGAAAGGGACTTGTCGGCCGCAGAATGCTGAAGCAGTCATACTTCCGGCCGGTTTTGCGCAGTTGATCCATGGTATATGTCACCCACTCGATGTCCGGCGATGAATCACCTGCGAAATCAGCCGGACGCATGAATGGAACCTCGGCACCATAATATTCGGCAATATCGGCGTACCGATTCGAATCCGTTGAGACGATGACGGCTGAAAATACCCGACTCTGCAGGGCCGCCGTTATGGAATAAGCGATCAGCGGATGCCCCGCCAATGGGCGAATATTTTTATCCGGCACCCGTTTCGAGCCAGATCGGGCCGGAATCAGCGCGACGATGTTTGCATCTCTGTCTAGCAATTATTTACTCCCTATATTTGCTCAGGATCAATATTTACAATAATATTTTTCAAATTCGAATAGACATCCAACGCTTCCGTGCCGGGCTCCCGGGTACCGTTACCGGATTGTTTAAAACCGCCAAACGGCATGTGCGGCTCACT
>JASFSK010000543.1:0-4038 GCA_050114455.1 Desulfobacterales bacterium
ATATGAAAACAAGTTGATAGGGAGGTAAATAAAGAATGCGGAAAAAACTGGGTATCCGGCGGCTGTCAATCCTGCTTTTCTTTATGGCAAGCTTTCTTTTGACAACGGGATGTGTAACAGGTGACCGAAAATCATCTGAACCCGTAGCAATTCCGCCGGATATAAATATTTTGCGCGTCGGGGTGACGCCCAATGCACCCCCGCTTATTTTCAAACAGGCCAATGAAATCGTCGGTCTGGAGGCCGATTTTGCAAGAGAACTTGCTAAATATTTAGACAAAACCTTACGATTTGTTGAGCTAAAGTGGGAGGATCAGATACCGGCCTTGCTGGAAAACAGAATTGATATCATTATGTCCGGCATGACGCGCACCGCCTTGAGAGAAGTTAGAATTTCTTTCACCAACCGATATTTGGAAAGCGGTCAGATGGCCTTGATTCGTAGGGAAGATGCCGCTCGTTTCAGCACCGGCATTTTTTCTCTATCGACAAGTTCGGCCATCGGTGTCATTGAAAATACATTTGGTGAATATTTTGTTGATGAACGCTATAGCAGCGTTGAGAAGAAAACATTCTCAACACCGCAGGCTGCCGTCAAGGCCGTGATCGACAAAAAGATTGACATGTTCATCTATGACGGCCCCATGGTTCTTTACCTGGCCTCTGAAAATGAGAACAAAGGCCTGACGGCGCTGTTTGCTCTTTTAACCAAAGAAGATTTGGCCTGGGGTGTCAGAAAAGATAATACCGATCTATTAAATTCAGCAAATAGCTTCCTGAAAAATCCCGAGAATGAAGAAAAACTAAGAAAAATGACCCAGTACTGGATACCGTATGCCAGGTAGTGAACACCTCTGTTTCGTATTCCAAAAATTTTGTGGCATCTTTTAAAATTGCTTTTTATCAACACGTTTACAAATGAAAGGAGGTCTCGGTATGAAAAAAATTGTCTCGACCACGGCAATGGTTTTCCTGATCGGCGCTGTTCTGTTTGGCTGTCAAGCACATAGACCGGGATTAATAGACCCGTCATTTCAAGCGATGGATCTGAATTCCAAGTTGCAAGCCGGAGAATATGAGCAAAAAATCGACAATTTTTATGTTGTTTTGGACAGATCCGGTTCCAAGGAGGAAACCTATCGGGGTCACACGAATTTTGCCATTGCCAACGACTTTTTAACTCGGATGAATTCGAGCATTCCGGACATGGATCTCAAATCCGGCCTTCGAACATTTGGGGCCACCTACAATCCATTTGCCAAGGAAACTGATTTGATTTACGGCATCACAGATTACTCCCGGCAGGGTTTTCAGGAGGCCCTCGAGTCCGTCGGGTGGGGTGGCGGTTTGAGTCCGGTCGACGAGGCATTCAATGCGGCCAGCAGCGATATGTCGATACTTCAAGGCAAAGCGGCTTTGATCTTTGTCGGCGACGGTCAGTATAAGGGATATGATCCGGCCGCTGCCATCAAACAAATGAAAGAAAGCTACGGGGAAAATCTCTGTGTTTATCCGGTGCTGGTCGGCAGTGAAGAGCCTGCCTCGGTGGCAACCATGCAGGATATTGCCGCTGCCGGTGAGTGCGGTTATTACCAGAGTGTCAAATATCTGGATACGCCTCAAAATCTTGCCGACTGGGTTGCAGCGGTCTTTTTGTCCGAAGTTGAGAAAAAAGCCGCAGTGGCTGCGCCACCGCCCCAACCGGGAGACGGTGATGGAGACGGCGTCACCGATGACATCGACCAATGCCCGGATACACCAGTTGGGGCGTCGGTAAATGAAAGGGGTTGCTGGCTCATTGACGACGTCTACTTTGATTTCGACAAATCCAACATTAAGTCTGAATTTATTCCCGTTCTGGTCGAAGTCGCAGATGTCATGAAACAAAACCCCGGCTTGACAGTCCGCGTCGAAGGCCACACCGACAACTTGGGCACCGTGGAGTACAACCAAAAGCTCAGCGAAAAACGGGCGATGGCTGCCAAGCAATACTTGCTGGATCAAGGCATCTCCGAGGATCGAATTTCTACCGCATCATTTGGCTACTCGATGCCGGCTGCCACCAATGAAACGGAATGGGGTCGCGCAGAAAACCGCCGGGTTGAATTCAAGTGGAGCCTTTAGCCGCTTGGAATAGACACACTTAGCACATAGATTCATACATGCCGTAACGTAAAGACTTGAGAAAGGGATTCTATCCTGATCAATTGGTGGGAGCGGCTTTCAACCGCGATTTAAATGATACGGTTCCATTTTAATCGCGGCTGAAAGCCGCTCCCACAAGCCAAAAAATAATCCATTCCATACCGACATCTCCCTCTTTACCCCAACGTTAACGCCCCTCACAACATGTGGTCCAGATTCACCCTGGCGTTGCAAGTTGCAACTAAGGGTGAATCCGAAAGAGGCCTCACGCCAATATTAAGTTCCCTCCTTTGGTGGGTCTGCAAAAAGTATATATATTTTGTACTATTTTTACATTAAATTTTACATTGACATTTACATTATAGACGATTATATTGAAATCAACGGCATCCGTACAGTTCATGTTGTCAAATCCGCAATCACTATCAACCGGAGGTTTCCATGCAACCGACACTGACACCGAAGCAAGAGCGTGTTTTGGATTTTCTGCGGCATGAAATCACAACCAGCGGACAGGTTCCCAGCCTGCGTCAGGCGGCTGCGGAACTGGGAGTAAGCCATGCCGCCATCGCCCAGATAATCAAAGCACTGGAGGAAAAAGGTTATCTGAAACGGGAGGGCCGCTACAGCCGCACAATCCATCTTTTAAACCGGGCCCGTGAAACGTCTGCATCTCAGCGTTGGCGGGAGGTACCCGTCATCGGCCGTGTCATGGCCGGCTTGCCGATGTACGCCCAGACGGAATGGGACGGCAGCACAGTGTTGGACGCCGCCGTCTTTCGTGGCCAAAATCTTTTTGCCCTGCGTGTTAAAGGCCAGTCGATGAAAAATATCGGAATCCTGGACGGTGATCTGGCGATTTGTGAACCCCGGCAGTACGCCCAGAATGGTGAAATCGTAGTGGCGCTCATCAACAACGAGGAAGCCACCGTCAAACGCTTCTTGCTGCGCAAAAAATTCATTGAATTGCGTCCGGAAAACACCAAATTCTCGCCCATGCGTTACGGCTTCGACGAAGTCCTGATTCAGGGCAAGGTCATCGGTATTCAGCGCGGCCCGGAGGGGATAAAATAGTTAAATGTACAACAACCCATCAACAAAACCCGCTTGCCGGCTATGGGTCGGCACAAGCGGCTACTCATATGCGGAGTGGAGTGATGCCGGATTTTATCCGCCGGGGACCAAATCGGGCAGTATGTTGCCCTTCTACGCCCAAAATTTTCCGATCACCGAGCTGAATTTTACCTGGTATCAGATGCCCAAAGCGCCTGCACTCGAAAGAATGCACCGCCAGGCACCAGCCGATTTCCGATTTGCCGCCAAGCTGACCCGCACGCTGACCCACGAAGTCGACCCCGGTCAGTGGCGGGGACAGGCGGCGCAGTACCGCGACGGCATCGCTCCGCTGATACAAGCCCGAAAGCTGGCGGCCATTTTGCTGCAATTTCCGCCGTCTTTTGCGCGCGCCCCCCAAAACCGCCGATATTTGGCCGCACTTTTAGATGAACTGGACGGCCTGCCGCTGGCGGTGGAGTTTCGCCATGCATCCTGGGCCTCGAACCGGGTCTTTGACGAACTGGAACGTCGACGCATCACTTTGGTGACGGTGGATGAGCCGGATTTGCCGGGGCTGTTTCCGAGGCTCGATATCGTCACCAATCCCGGGCTGTTCTACATCCGCTTTCACGGTCGCAACGCAAAGGGTTGGCGCTCGGGCAACATGCAGAAGCAGTTCGACTATGACTACGGGGATGATGAATTACAGCAATGGGCCGATATCCACATTGCCAAAATGGCGCGGCACGCAGACAGCGGCATCATTTTTTTCAACAACCATGTGCGCGCCCAGGCTCCCCGGAATGCGCTAAGACTCATCAACCTTCTAATAGAACA
>JASFSK010000544.1:0-4036 GCA_050114455.1 Desulfobacterales bacterium
GGGGTCCAGGTTGTCGGTGGTGTGCCCACCGGGAAGACCGATTTTAAAATGACCGCCTTTTTGGGGTGTTGCGGCCTTCGCCGGTTTGCTCAGCAAAGCCGGTGATACGGCTGCCGCAAGCCCTAGCGCAGAGACCCTGGCCATAAACTCGCGCCGGGTAATTTTACCTTCTGTAAATAATGATTCGATTTTTTTCAGTTCTGACATAATTCATCCTCCTTTTAAGTTGACGACTAGCTTTTAATTTCCAGGCCTTAAGGTATGTCAGGCGACGTCACCTGACTTAATCCACCAAGGCCTGGTAGGTCAGGACCCTGAGTTCGCGACGGATGGGGTATGCGCTGGAGGGGATCAACTGGGTCAGGAAAATGACCGTCATATCTTCCAGGGGGTCGATCCAAAAAGCAGTGCTGGCATACCCGCCCCAAGCATATTCGCCGGGAGACCCCAAAACTTTGGCCTTGGCAGGATTCAGCATCACCGAAAAACCAAGACCGAAACCGATTCCTTCATAGGTAGTCTCATTAAATGTCGGCTGGCCCATTTCGGCCAGGTCGCCCTGCAAGTGATTGGTTATCATGTATTCAACCGTTTTGCGTCCGAGAAGCCGGACGCCATTCCACTGCCCTTTGCGGCGCAGCATTTCGGTAAATCTGAAATAATCTGCTACGGTCGAAACCAACCCGCTGCCGCCGGATAACGTTTCCACCGAACCGATCATGGGACTTTCCCGGGGTCTTTCGCTCAAAACCAGATTGCCGGTCTCGCTTTTAGTGTAAAGAGATGCAAAACGATTTGCCTTGTCCGGCGGAACCGCAAAAGCGGTATCGACCATACCCAATGGCTCTAGAATTTTATCTTGCAGAAAAACATTTAAAAATTGTCCCGACACGATCTCCACGACGCGGCCCAGAACATCCGCTGAAACACCGTAATTCCAGCGCTGCCCAGGCTGGAATTCCAGGGGAATTTGCGCTAAGCGCTCGACCACTTTTTCAAGAGGTCCATCATGGGTATCAAAATCGGTATGATGTTTTCGATAAAGTTCCGAAATTGGCCCCTGGTTGCCAAATCCATAGGTTAGACCTGAAGTGTGGGTTAGCAGGTGATGGAGTGTTAACGGTGTCTGCAAAGGCTCACAACCCATATCATCGGGGCCCCCGGATACATAGACCTTTATTTTTTCAAAGCTGGGAATGAAGTCTGACACCGGATCGTCAAGCTGAAACAGTCCGGCCTCATACAGCATCATGATCGCCACGGATGTTATCGGCTTGGTCATGGAGTAAAGGCGAAAAATGGTATCTGCCGTCATCGGGATGGAAGCCTCTAAATCACGAAAGCCCGCCGATTCGCAGAACACTACTTTCCCCTGACGTGCAACCAGTATGGTTGCGCCGGGGAGTTTACCTGTTTTTACATAGTTTTCAAGCCACGGTCGTATACGCCCAAGACGTTTTGAGCTCAGGCCGACTTCTTCCGCTTTTGTCAAGACTTCCATTTAAAAAACTCCCATCACCGGGGATTTCTTTTTTTGTAACAATGAGAACAACTGAAGCTTGCAAAAGATTCGATATTCAGATGGATACCCGATTCTTGAACATATTGCAAGTGTCTCCAGACTGAATGTCGGTGATGCGACAAAGTCGACACTTTAGGAGTGCGCCACTATCTGAAGCTCGCCGGCGTTTGCAATGTTGAGAGGATTTGTTTTCTCGGACGGCTTTATCGACTTGCATTGCGGAGATAATCCAGTAGCATTTTATCCAACTCCGGATCGATCATCATATCCGGACTGTTTGCTAGAATGTCTTTCCATTTGGCGTTGGCACGGACTAAAATATCTTCACAACCATTTTCCTGCCAGACCCCATAGCTCTCCCAGGATGCCAGGTTGTGCATGGGACGCCAATGGTTTTTATACTGCTCCATGGTGGTGGGGTGCATCAGAAAGCTACCTCTGGGACCGACGTCCCGGATGGCTTGCAGGGCCGCATCCGAGTCGGTGGTGTCGACGCCCTGGCAAAAGCGCAGCGCACTGCTGAATAGTTCTTCATCGATCACGAACTTTTCATAAGATGTGGTCATGATGGAATCCAGCACGCCGAAACTCTGAAGCACAATATGGCCACCGGAAAGCAGTCCGATGAGCATGTTCATCATGGTCTCGGCACCGGCCTGGATATCTTCTGTTTTCGAGGCGGTCATCCCGGCCAGAATACGTGTCGGCAACCGGTAACGGTCGATGGCCAATTGCAACCCCGGGGTGTTGATGAGAAACTGTTCCGGGGCGGCATAGGCTACATTGGCGGAGCGCATATCGGCTGCGGTTGATGCCGGGCAGTAAACTATAGGTGTTTCCGGGTTAATGAGATAAGCAAGCGCCGCCCCGGCCAGTATTTCCGCGTTTTGCTGTACGATGGTCCCCCAAAGACTGATGGGGCCCGTGATTCCGGCCATGATGCAAGGCAACAAAAATACCGGCTGACGGCGCTTGGCATATTCTATCAAAGTTTCCAGCACCTCGGCGTCGTATGCCAGCGGGCTTTGCGGATTGCAGCTGACGCCAATGCAATGATGAGTATCCAAATACCCTTTTTGTCCCATACTGATCTCAACCATATTAAGCTGCTGCCTGGCCTTGATACCGGTATCACAACTGCCTTGAAGCGGTTTGTCGGTGTGCTTGATGCTTTGGTACAGCATATGCAGTGAGTGCTCGCTGGCCGGTTTTAGATCCTGAGGCGCTACTGGTGTCGCCCCGGTGATGCGGATAACCGAGCTGGCCTGGCTGAGTTTTTGAAAATTGACAAAATCCTTGATGGTACCGGTACGCCGCCCTTGATCGAGATCCTGGCAAAAAACCGGGCCGACGTTGGGGGTCGGTGCGACCCCTTCGCCGCAAACGATGGATTGGGAGTCATTGCGCGCTGTCCAGGTAAAGGTGGGCGGAGCGTTTTCCACAGCGGCCTCGGCCAGTTTGCCGGGGATATAGACCTTGCTGCCGTTTACCTTGACAGCGTTTTTCTTAAAAACGATCAGGGATTCTTCGCAATCGAACACCACTCCCGTTTTTTCCAGCAGGTGAATCGAAGCGTCGTGGATGCGGTCAAGCTCTTCATCGGCCAGAACTTTCAATCGCGGTACTCTTGCCATGGTGCACCTCTCTTTTGCTAGAGCACAACGGCTACGGCTATATCACATACGTTGGTCTCCGTATTATGGGTTTCAATGACGTCACCGACTGCGGTTAAAAGGGGGTAAATATCGTGTCTGCGCAACAGCTCGTGGATATCCAAACCCTTGCTGACGGCTCTGGCTATTGTCGACCCGTCTGTAATTGCTCCGGCTGCGGGTGTGGGCCCGTCGGTGCCATCCGTACCCAGAGAGCAAATCGCGATCGGATCAGAGGGCTTTAAATCCAGACAGGCCCCTGCGGCAAACTCCTGGTTGCGACCCCCTTGGCCGTAATCATCGTTATCGATCCGGACAACGGTTTCACCGGTGGCAATCAGCGCACAGGGCGGCTTTACCGGTCTATTTTTTTCAAGGGCTTCGCGGGCCACGGCCGTAAAAAAACGTCCGGCTTCTCTGCTCTCCCCTGTTAGGCAGGAGGTCAGCACAATCGTTTCCAATCCTAAATCCTGCGCCTTGCGAACGGCGGCATCGGTCAGTTCAGTTGTTTTGACTATCATGAAGTTGTGAATGTCGTAATCGGTATATTCGGCCCAGGCAGCGGTATCAATCTCCGGTTTGGTAAGGTATTGTCGCACAGCTTCCGGCGTTTTGTGCCAAAGATTGTATTTTTTCATTATCTCCGCAGCATCGGCGCGTCTGGAACTGTCGGGGCTGGTCCAGTCCGTGTTCCATTTCAGGGGATCGCCGATCGCATCCGACACCGTCAGACTGATCATGGCGGCTGGATGAATCGCATGGGCCAGACGGCCGAGTTTGATCTGCGAAAGATGCCCTCTGACAGTCATAATTTCGTCAATATCGGCACCGGAGTTGACCATCAGACGGCTGGTTGTCATTT
>JASFSK010000545.1:0-4031 GCA_050114455.1 Desulfobacterales bacterium
GCGTCCCATGCCGCTGTCCACCTTGAGATGGACTTGGATTTTTTTGCCTTGACGGGTGGCAAGCTCGGACAGGAATTTGGCAGTTGACAGAGAATAAACGGTCTGGGTCAAATCGTATTTGATGAGCAATGGTGCCAGATCCGGGGAGCTGTAGCCAAAGACTAATATGGGAGCTTCTAGACCGGCTTGGCGCAACGGAACGGCCTCATTGAGTCTGGCAACACCTAAGTATTCCGCCCCGTTTGAAAGTGCTGTTCGGGCGACTTCAACGGCACCGTGGCCATAGCCGTTGGCCTTGACAACGGCCATGAGTCGGGCCTGTGAGCGAGTGATGCGTCTCAGTTCTCTGATGTTGTGAGCATAGGCATCCAGGTCAATATCAGCCCAGGTCAGTGGATTGTCCAAGTTATTGCCTCGATAATTTAATGATTAGTCCCTTCGCGAATTTATCCACTTTTCCCTTGCAACCGTCACCGCCAACAAACGACACGCAACTCGCTATTTTTTTATATCCTGAAACAACTCCCTGGCATGATAAGAGCTACGAACAAACGGTCCACTGGCGACCTCGACGAATCCCATTTTTAGCGCTTTCTGACGCCACTGGTCGAATTCCTCCGGCGGAATAAAGCGTTTAACCGGCAGGTGTTCCTTTGAGGGTTGCAGATACTGTCCCAGGGTCAACAGGCGGCAGCCAGCTTCAAGCATATCTTCGAGGGTGCGACTGACTTCTTTGCGGTTTTCTCCCAGCCCGAGCATCAGACCTGATTTTGTCATCAGGGCGTCATCGAAAGCGTGGGCCCGTTGTATCAACTCAAGAGAGCGTCGGTAATCGGCTTGGGGGCGGACTTCCGCATAAAGTCGCGGGACAGTTTCAATATTATGATTCAAGACATCCGGGTGCGCATTCAAAACCGTTTCGAGTGCCTGTCTGCTTCCCTGAAAATCCGGGATCAAGACTTCCACACGCACATCCGGTATCTGTTGGCGAATTTTCATAATGGTTTCAGCAAAAATCCGGGCACCTCCATCCGGCAGGTCGTCCCGGGTAACCGAAGTCACGACGACATATTTCAATCCCATTTGTCGGGCCACGTCGGCGACCCTAGCGGGTTCGTCCGGATCGGGCGGTTCCAGCGGGCCTTCAGCCACAGCGCAAAAGCGACAGTTGCGTGTACAGCGCGAACCCATTATCAGAAAGGTTGCCGTGTGGTGTGAAAAGCATTCCCACATATTGGGGCAGCCGGCTTCCTGGCACACGGTGTGAAGGCGGTCCTGGCTGATCATTCCCTTGATTTTCTCAAACTCGGGGCCGGTAGGCAAACGCTGTTTGAGCCAAGGCGGCTTTCGGGTGCATCCGGTGATATTCGATTCCTGCTTCATGAGCTAACGTCTCTGGATTTTTATATTCAATTTAAAGTTGCAAGCATATCTGGTTGCGAAAGTCCGTCCAGTCTGATCAAATAAAGAAACTCCAAAAAGACAAATGTCGATTGACGAATGTCGAATTAAGGAATTGCAGCTACTTTATTCGTTAACAAAGCAGAGCGCAGCGACATCCAACATTCGTCAATCGTCCTTCGTCATTCCAAGTAGTTTCATAAAAATCTTTGTGCAAATAATTATTTGCTAAATGGGTAAAAATAAGCATTAAACCCATTAACATCAATGGAAATTTAGCTTGGATTTGCCAGTTTTTGCTGCAGGTCAGATAAACTGGCGGTGGTGAGGGTCAGATTCAGGACGGATTCAAACTGGGACTTTAAGACGGTGCTGACATCATCCACGGACAACTGGGTGGCCAATTCCTGACTCATAGATGTCATTCTGACTCCCTGCAACCCGCAGGGCTGGATCCAGGAAAACGGGGTCAAATCCACATCGACATTCAGCGCCAATCCATGAAAACTGATGCCTTTCCGAATAGCAAGGCCGATGCTGCCCATTTTTTTATTACCGACCCAGATGCCGCGGTTGGCGGTATTGCGGTCTGCTGCAATGCCCCAGGTCCGCACGGTGGCCAGCATAACATCTTCCAGAGCCGAGACAAAATCGACGACGCCGATGTTGCGCCCCTTTAGATTTACTATCGGATAAGCGACCAGCTGGCCGGGACCATGAAACGTAATATTGCCGCCCCGTTCCACATGGACGATCGGAATTCCAGATGATTTCAGAAACTCTTCGCTTACCAGAAGATGATCGAGTCCGCCACGGCGTCCCAGGGTAAAAACGGTAGGATGTTCCAGGAAAAAAATGATATCCGTTTCAATGACATTATTGAGCCGGGCGGCAACAATGTCTCCTTGAAGTTTCCATGCCTCCAGGTAATCCATCGTGCCTAAATTGATGGCCAAACAATGTTTGGGTTGCGGGTTGCGAGTTTTGGAATTTCCATTGTTTTTTGATGGCTTGGCATTGAGACTTGCAGTTGAGTTAACGTCCGTAAATCCCTGATTCAAATTTTTTGATTTATGGTTCGGCTTTGTTATCATCTAGTTTATATTTCGTTTCATCCGCTCAAACAGGGTTTGCGGGCAGCTGTGGTTTCATCCAATCTTCTTCGGCGGCATTTTGCGGGAGAAGCGCGCAACAGTTCCGGATCTTCCTTGGCCTCGACTGCGATGGACTTCATGGCCTCGATGAAAAGATCGATATCTTCCTTTGACTCGGTCTCCGTTGGTTCGATCATGATGGCCCCCGGGACGACCAACGGAAAATAAATAGTGGGTGGATGAAAGCCATAATCCATCAGGCGTTTGACCATATCCAGGGTGGTGACCTTGTGATCCTGCTGCAACTTGTCGGAAAATACGCATTCATGCATACAGGGCCTGTCATAGGGCAGGTGAAAGGTTTTATTCAGCCGTTGTTTGATGTAATTGGCGTTTAACACCGCCAGCTGGCTGGCTTTTTTAAGGTGTTTGGCACCCATACTCAGGATATAACTGTAGGCCCTAATTTGTATCCCCACATTGCCGTAAAAGGCATGCAGCTTTCCGATGGATTCCGGATGGTTTTCTGAAAGAAAATATCTCTCTTTTTTTTTGATAACCCGGGGAACCGGCAAAAAAGGTTCCAGATGCTTCATGACACAGACCGGACCGGAACCCGGTCCTCCCCCGCCGTGGGGAGTTGAAAAAGTTTTATGAAGATTCAAATGCAGCACATCTATGCCGATAGCACCCATGTGGACGATTCCCATTACAGCATTCATGTTGGCCCCATCGCCATACACAAGTCCCCCTTTGGCATGGACGATGTCTGCAATTTTTTTTATGTTGTCTTCAAAAAGCCCCAATGTATTGGGATTGGTCACCATAATGCCGGCGGTTTCCTCATCCATGACCGCAGCAACATCTTCAGGGGCCAGACACCCTGCCTGATTTGATTTTATCGGCACCGGCCGGTAGCCGCACAGGGCAGCGCTGGCCGGATTGGTTCCATGGGCGGTATCCGGTACAATAATCTTCGAGCGTGGCGACCCCTTGCTGCGGTGGTAGGCGTAAAACAAAAGCATGCCGGCCAACTCCCCGTGGGCACCGGCAGCCGGCTGGAGGGTGGCGGCGTCCATGCCGGTTATTTCTACCAGAAATTGTTCAAGATCATACATGAGCTTGAGGATACCCTGGGAGAGTTCGGGCGGTAGCATGGGATGTGCCGCGGCAAAGCCCGGTCTGGCAGCCTGACGTTCATTTGTTTTGGGATTATATTTCATCGTGCAGGACCCCAGAGGATACATGCCGCTGTCCACCGCGAAATTCCACTGTGACAGACGGGTGTAATGGCGAATGATATCCACTTCGCTAAGATCCGGAAAATCGGGTCCCTCACCAAGCAGCTCTTGGTCCACAGGATAGGACTCAACATCGCGACGCGGCAGAGAAATACCACATCTGCCTTTTTTCCCCTTTTCCCAAAGCAGTGGTTCGTTGAGTATCAGACCGGTGGTACCTGGAAATTCTTTCATAGCTTGATCTCCCAACCAGCTTAAGCTGAATAGTTTAAAACTCGTATTCGTTAGCAGCGAA
>JASFSK010000546.1:0-4024 GCA_050114455.1 Desulfobacterales bacterium
AAAACCTGGTATTCGTTCCAAGCTCAAAAAATGTGAAACTGTCGGGTTTGTCGGTTGCGGTCACAGTGTCGCCGGGCTCAGGGTTATCACCGCAAGAATATAAAATTGGAATTGTGAGGAGGCTAATGATCAGATGAATCATGAAAGTCTTTTTTTGCAATTTTGTCTGCAATTGCATCTATCTACCTCAGAATGTTCTTTTTACTCAGTGAACGGGGCTTTGCTACTTTTATAAATATTTCCAATATAAAACGGAAACGATCCTTTGGGGCGGTCTTTGAGATATTGAACCAGGGTTTCTTCTATGACCCGAAAGGCAATTTCGTCCCAAGGGATCTCAGTTTCTGAAAAGAGACGAACTTCCAGGCTTTCAGACCCCGGACCGAAGTTGTTGTCTATCAGACGGGCCCGGAACATCAAATAAATTTGGTTTACATAGCAAATATTGTATAGCGCATATGGCGCTAAGATTTCAACCCTGGCCCGCGCTTCTTCAAAAGTTTCCCGGCGGGCACCGGCCGAGACAGTTTCACCATTTTCCAGATACCCCGCCGGCAAAGTCCATTTGCCATAGCAAGGTTCAATGGAACGTCTGCATAACAAAATTTTATTGTCCATTTCGGGAATACAGCCAACCACCATGATGGGGTTCTGATAGTGGATGGTATCACAGGATTCACAAACGTATCTGGAACGATCGTCACCGGGGGGGATATGGTAAGTCAGTGGCTGGCCACAGCTGCTGCAATAGTTCATTTAGAGTCCCTGGGTCGTGCTAGTTCGTTTACAAATCCAAAATGATATAATCCGCATCCTTACTGCTTACAGTGTTCAGGTCGATCATCCCTGCCACGGCCGGCAACATCACCGCATGGGGAACGTCAGAGCGGCTCCGGATCTGGCGCGGGATAGCTCCCTTGCGGGCATGGCCTGTCCCGGTCAGTATGACGACGACACTATTCGGATTTTTTTCCAGATAATTCAGCGTGTTGATAGCCATCACATTGTCCCACACCAGTTGGGCTTCGCAAAAATAATTAAAGTTAAGCTGACCGTGGGCATGGGCGCCAAAAGCATTTTTGATGTATTCCATATATTCTTTGTCAACCCGGCAGTAAATATTTGAAAGTTCTCCCCGCTGGGCAGCGGTCAGGGATTTAAAGCCTTGCCGGGACACCTGCCGGGTGATTTTGCGGGACACATTGAGGCCGATCAAGGGTATTTTTTCTTCTCTGGCAAATTCGAAGATCATGCGATAAGCCGACCAGGGATAATTCCAGTTTTCATAGTAAACTTGCTGAAAATTTTCTTCGTTGATGTCGCCGACGCTCCAGCGATCGAGCGCTTCTTGGCTGTCA
Organism: Desulfobacterales bacterium; assembly: GCA_050114455.1. Taxonomy (GTDB): domain Bacteria; phylum Desulfobacterota; class Desulfobacteria; order Desulfobacterales; family JAFDCJ01; genus JAFDCJ01. The sequence goes on from JASFSK010000546.1 coordinate 1,359, forward strand.
CTTCTGAACATTTCCAATCCGACAGCGACCTTCACACCACTTTCATGCAAGGCTCTGATCACCGAAAGCTGCGCTTCATGATGCCGGGTGATACTGTGATGCTCTCCCACCAGAATAATGCGGTTGCGCTTCAATTGCTGGACCGCTTCGGACAAGTTGGTCTCCTGGCCAAGTGCCAGGTCATACAAGCGCTGGTCGTACTGATTTTTGTGGGCGGCGACAGCGCTGACCACAATAAGTACGATAAGTAAAAAAATCGCTAATTGTTTCATGATGTTGGATTCCTTAATTTCGATTTGCTTGGGCCGGTGCGCTAGTTACGATCTTGACCCCATTCATACACCAGTGGGGAATTTTCTGCCGGCCAGACGCCCTTTTCCACATTTTTGGCGTTTTGGAATGCAAGATAACTGTATTTACCGTAATGGGTAATTTTTCTGGCTACCACGTCAGCATATTGCGGTGATAACGGCATAAACAGAGCAACAATGCGGCTCGGATGGACGGGATGCCTGAAAACCCCAAAAAATGAATCGTTGGGACTACTATAAGATTTTTCATTCAACCAAAAGTTTTCCGGCCGGGTTTTAACCCTGGCGGGCATTTTGGGCCAGAGATCATTGCGCTGGGGCAGACCGATCAACAAAATATCGTGTTCGGGAAACATTTTCAGGTCAAATTCTCTTTCAGCGACGAGCCTATTTTGTTTCAAACCCAGTGAAAGCATCAGGGTTTCGGCAGTTTTTATGATATCAGGTTCCAGGTTTTCAGATACAACGGTGACGACCGATGCCGAACCTTTCAGGGCATTGACCGCAGGTGGTATCTCCGATGGCCATAGCCGTCTGAAAATATGGTCATCGGGGTCGGCGGTGAGTCTCTGCGGCGGCAATTCGCTGACCAATTCAAATGGGGTTGCCTTACCGGAGACAAAAATTTGTTCGCTGGTGGTCTGATCGCGGCTTTGGAGTGCAAGCTTCAGCTCAAATCTAAAATAGGGAGGTACTTGTTTGATCTGCCCCATGACCTTCCAGATGCCGTCGGCGTGTTCGACACGAACTTCATTCAGAAAAAACTGCGGGGCCCCCGGACGGGAAAGCCACTGATCAAAAAAATCCTGCAAAGATCGTTTGCCGCGGCTTTCAAAGGCTTTTTTCAGATCCGACCAGGATGTCTGTTTGAAGCGGCGGGTTCGGTATATATCCTGCAAAGCTCCCCAAAATGCTTCTTCGCCCATGATTTGCCGGACCATATGAAAAACCATGGCCCCTTTGTCATAGCCGATGGTGCGGGTGACGGGATCATACCGGCTTTGAAACCGGTCGAGGGCAAAATCCTTTTGCGGCGCGACCAGGGTCGCATAATTTCTCAGCCATTGTCGTCTGTGGTCTAACGCGTCCTGCGGTGATTTCATTTCCTTGAACCGATAATCCGCTACATAAGTCGTCAGGGCTTCACTCCAGTTGCCTTGCGCATAATCCACATAAACCCCGTTTCCCCACCAGCAATGAGCGATTTCGTGACCCAGGCTGGTGTGTATGATAAACGGCAATCTCAGGACGTTGCCGCCCAAGAGGGTGTAGGATGGAAAACCGTATCCCGTCGGGAAGAAATTTTCAACGATAGCGAATTTCTGAAAGGGATACGAACCAAAAAGATTCGAATAATCCGTAAGATATCTGGCGGTTGCCTCCAGATATGCTGCCGAAAGGTGCCTGTTTTGGGATAAAAAATAGGTTGCAACCGTTATATCACCCACAGATTTTTCTTCTACCGTATACCGGGCGGCAGACAGGGACAGACCATCTACCGGGTGGGTCACCTCCCAATCGGATATGGTTTTACCGTTATCTGGCCGATGACCCAGCGAGCGACCCGCAGTTACGGCGATCAGGCCGGCCGGTGCCGTGACAGTTACCCGGTAGCGTGTCCGACTGCCGACAAGGGTCGGATACCAACCGGATCCGGCCAGTAAAAAGGTACCTAGTTCTGAGATGGTAGCTGTAACGCCGAAACCGGGGTTGTCCATGTTTACGGGGCGCAACGGAACAGCATCATCGAATTGAGCAGCATATAGAATGGTGACCCGCACATCATTGTTTAGTTCAGCGGGTTTTAGCTTTAACTGTAAACGGTCGCCTTTAAAACTGAAATTTCGTGGTTCTCGGTTGACTTCCACGGCAACTTGGGTGGCGCGTCCGGAAAGGCGAAATTGCAGAACCTCGGATGCATTGGTTTTAATGGTGATGTCATTTCGGCCGGTCAGTGTCTTTTCAACCGGAAAAAGTTCGATCTGAATGTGCTGGGTCGCTTCTAAACCTGAAGCACGTGAAACTGTGATGCTGCCAGAGATTACAAATAATATCAGCAAAATTATTGAGAAATATTTCAGCTTTGATATTGCCATGAGCTTAGCTTCCGCGTACGTTTCAAAATTGTGGGTCAGTAGATTGCCGTGATTCAAAGATAAAAAAATAAGTACCTGTTCAGGATATGTCAAAAATCTAAGCCTCATTGACTTCCATTCTCGCGGTGTTAGTTTAAGCTCATTATTTTGGTATCCTTGCTTGATACCGAAGACCTGAAGAATTCAGAAACCAATCCTAACCACCAAGATGGCGCTGGATGCAGACGAAGCTTAGCAGTTGCCATATAAACGAGCGGGA
>JASFSK010000547.1:0-4023 GCA_050114455.1 Desulfobacterales bacterium
GCAACAACTTTTGGGAGGCCTTGTGGAGCATAGGCATCCTTTGGCTGATTCCGTTTTTGCCCATCGCCTATCTTCTGATTGGCAAACTCTTCATGGCAAAGGTCATGTTTGCCAATAATCGCTGTGTGGGGTGTGGACTATGCGCTAAGTTTTGTCCCAATCAGGCCATTGAGATGAGATCGGTCGGCAAGAAAAATCGCCCCTTCTGGACCTATCATTGCGAAGTATGTTTGAGATGCATGGGCTATTGCAGTAAGCGCGCTGTGGAGGCGAGTCACTCCTGGGCTATTTTATTATACTTTCTTGGTTCGGTTCCCTTGATCTCATATTTTTTGTTTTGGCTGCAAGATGTGTATTTAAAAATACCAACGCTGGCGTACCATTTCCCCAAATTATTGATATACACATCCGATTGCATCGTTGCGATTCTTCTTTCCTATTTGGTATTCTGGTATCTGAATAAAATTTCAGTGGTCAACTCGGTTTTCACATACTCAACACTGACCCATTATTATCGCCGCTATCATCAACCGGATACTAAACTTAAACATCTATACCCCAAAAGAGACAACGCCAACACACGGATCTTGGATGAAAATTAGTTTTATAGGGCTGCTGGTGGTCGATGATGGTGATGTCACTACGGAACCTTAGGTACAGGCCCTAAGGATCTGATTTAAGACAGTTAATCCCTGAAACACTTTACTGATTCCATCCATCTTCATGGTTTTCATATTCTCGGCAAGGGATCGATCTTTGATTTCGGCAGCGGAAAACTGTCCTTTGATCGCAGTTTTGACCTGTTCAGTGCCCTCGAGTAGCTCATGTATCGCGATCCGACCTTTATAACCACTGCTGTCACATTGCTCACATCCCACTTTTTTCATAAGGGTGAAGTCATCCGTGAAATCCTCCATGCTGTGCGATTTGAACCAGTCAGCACCATATACATCAACCAGCTCCGCATACTCCTCGTATCTGGGATGGTAGGGCTGTTTGCATTGATCGCACAGCCTGAGAGTCAATCTTTGAGAGAGTATTCCCAATAAAGCATCTGAAAAATTCAGTGGATCTATCCCCATTTCTGTAAGGCGAACAATCGTTTCAGGAGCGCTGTTGGTATGCAGGGTGCTAAGAACCAAATGACCGGTTAAAGATGCCTGGATGGCTATTTTTGACGTTTCAGAATCACGCATTTCCCCTATCATAATGACATCAGGGTCTGCCCTTAAAAAAGATCGAAGGGCTTCTTGAAAGGTATACCCTGCCTTGGGATTTACCTGAACCTGCCTGAGGCCCGGTTGTGTGATTTCCACCGGATCCTCAACTGTCCATATTTTTCGAATCGGTGAATTGATAAAATCGAGAGCCGAGTGAAGCGTGGTTGTTTTTCCAGATCCGGTTGGACCCACGCACAAAAATATGCCGTAAGGCTTGACCAGTATTTTTTTTAAATTTTCCAGATTTTCTTGAGAAAAGCCCATCTCTCCCAAGGGATACGTTTTGGAATTCGACAGCACCCTCAAAACCGCGTCTTCATTGCCTCCGACAGTAGGTGTGATTTCAACTCTAAACTCCACTTTTTTGTTGTTGACAGATAGAAGTATTTTGCCGCTCTGGGGCTTGCGATGTTCAGTAATGTCAAGACCTGAAATGATTTTTAGTCTAGACATCAGGGGCTTTTTATACATTGATGGAATGCGGTGAACGACTTTACAAAATCCTTCATTGCGATACCGGATGATCAACAGGCCATTTCGTGTTCCCGGTTCAAAATGGATGTCCGAAGCTTTTTTTTCATAGGCATCTATCAAGATCTGATTGCACAGTCTGACTATTTGAGAATCACTCTCTTTCAAACCAGAGTCTTCCGGTTCCTCTTCTTCAGTAACCACAGCGCTTTCTTCATAATCACAGGCAATGAGTTTCATTATATCTTCTTGCACTGGGATATAGCGCTTGGTAGCCGCAGCGATATCATTGGATGTGGCCACAACCAGCTCAAGTTTCTGATTGGTGGAAAATCTGATGAGATTGGAAATCGATGGATCGGTCGGATTAGAAGTGGCGACCACAAGGCGATCACCGGTGTACTTTATCGGGAAAATATGCAGCTTGCGTATTAAATCACCTGGTAATGCATTCAGGGCCGTTTGATGGGGGGTTATGTCTTCCAAAGCAACAAAACGCATCCCAAATTTTATAGAAAGCGCCGAAAGGATTTGATCCTCAGATACCAATCCACGCTCAACGAGCAGCTGGCCAATCCTTTTTTTTTTACCTGACCTCTGGCTGGCAAGGGCTTCATCAATCTGTTGCTTCGTGACCAGGCCTTCTTCGACCAATATATCTCCCACTCTGGAATTGGGGTGAGCGGTATCTCTATTGCATACTTTTTGAAGCACCGTGTCAATTTTGTCAATTGGCACTTTATTGTTTTTAGACAAGTTTTTGCCAACCTCATGTGCTTTAGCTCTGATACACTGTGGCTTGTCGAGGGCCAACTCATCGTTAACTGGTTGCATAAATGGTCCTTAATAAATCATCGATATCCTTTTCCAAACACGGATTTATAATTCGAAGAGAAATTGGATAATGTTTTGCTGTTGATGGATATATCGGTAATTTAGCAAGAATCTTGAGTGGATAACGATATGAAAAATTAATATGATTTTTGCAATCTAAAAACTGATGATATCGTCGACTCCGGTGTCCGGGGATGAGCGGATTCAGAGCTCTATCTTGCAAAAAATTCCGGTCGGAACAACATTAAATCGGAAAAAGGCTTTTAACTGTCTTCATCCCCCCACCCATCCCACAGCGCCTTGATAGTCTCCCACTGTACTTCTTCGGGGGACGCAGCGCCGGATTGAAAATATGCCCCCTGAAACCGGTTGGCAGGTTCTGTGAAAGCGCCGCGTTTGATCAGGCAGCGAATGTTCTCGCGGTATATTTCATCCACCTTTTCATGGGATAGGGGATCTTCCTTCATCCAGAGGTTTTTGGGGTGGATGGGCCGATCATACATTTTCCGGAATATTTCCGTTCGCAGATCTTTCATCCAGTTGCTGTTTAAATTCATGACTCTGAATTGTCTCAGGGCTTCGATGTCCAATATTGCAGCTGTCATGGTATTGGTGCCGGAAGCGGAGTAGGACATGATGTTGCCGTAGTAGTCGACGATATGAGAGTTACCGCCCGCAATATCGATGGGATGCCTCATTTTTGGATGCAGGAAGACCGGCCCGACGTTGGGACAGATCATGTAAAGGCTGTTAAACTGGGCGTGCCCTCTGTTCTGAATCATCCACCCACCTCCGCCCGGGTATGAATTTCCGGTCATGGGCATGGCTTCACTGGGGCGATAGACAACCTCGGCACCGTTGAAGGCCAACGCCCGTATGGCTTCAGGGTACTCGCCGTCGGAGCAGCAAATGGTGCCGATGTTGCCGATATCATCCGTTTTGAGCACCGGATAAAAGGCTTCGATACCATCGCCGAATATTTCAACCCAACGATCATACACATCATGGGGCGTGCAGGACCGCTCACGGCACCACAGATGGTTCTTAGCCGCTTTGTGCACGATGTCTCCAGCGGGAGAAATTACAAACAGGGTATTAAAATAGCGATCGGACATTACCTCGGGCCAGCGGGCCTTACACTGAACGATAATATAGGTATCGTAGAGTTTTGCCAAGTCGCCAAGGCGCTGGGCTTCTTCACCGGGAATGTCGATAAAAAGCTCATTGGCCGCCAGGGTATGCGGTAAATCAAAGGCCTCATCGGTAAATCCGGTCAGGGCACCTTCTGCCAATGCGATTAATTTGACCGGCATATTGATGTTGACCATTGAAACGGCGGCATGGATATTTTCCTCTATTGTATCCAGATTTATTTTTATATGTTTACGCTTGGCAATGCCGTATACAACCGTGGATATACCGATAGCCATATAGGGCGCAACCGGTTTTCTATCGCTTTCGGACATGGTGTTTCTCCTTTTATTATTCCCAAAATTGA
>JASFSK010000548.1:0-4021 GCA_050114455.1 Desulfobacterales bacterium
GTTTTTGTATCTGGTGTCTTCATGACCGACCTCTCTTTCCTCGTCGCTTTCTATGTAATTGTGATCTGTTTCTGTAAATCTCATTTTATATCCCCTTTTAATTTCTTATTAAATTAAGTTTTTGTTTTTTGTTATTATAATTAACTTAAACATTTCAGCCGGGGAAACAATACTCGATGAATAAGAGCGTTTTAACAGGTATAACCTATTATAATATCGGATCATATTTGGGTTTCAAAATCGCGGCTCAACCAATATTTTATAAATTTCTGTCCAGGTCGTTTGATTGGATAGCATCCGTTGTTTGCGGATTTCAAATCAGACCTTATTCTTAGATGGCTGTTATATTTTATTTTTGGCAACAAACATCCATGGGTAAGCATAAAAAAAGGTTTAAAACCCATGCTCAATATCGACGATATCTCCCGACAAGTTCTTTACAATTGCAACATCTCCGATGCAAATCATGCTGGTATGTTTTCGATTTGCGGTTTGGCCTTGCGGCTGCGTGACCTTTACAAGTGGGAGAAAGGACTTTCGGCCTGGGAAGAAAGTGATTCCGCCGAGGTTCTGGGATGGATTGAGACCAAGGAAAACCAATGGGAAAGCTACCCCGAGAATGGTTTTGAGAGATTAGACATCGACGGGATTACATTTGACCCATTTGACACGATCGGCATCAACAAGGTCTTAGAAAAGCATGATATTCTATATGGCGCCGGTTATGCCCGCAGCCTGAAACCCACATTTTTTATGGCCGTCATCGCCGAAAAAGCCAGTTTGGATGGAACTACCATTTATACCCTCGGCAGTGAACTGGCACGCGATCTTCTGACCATCCCGGCCCTTACCCAGGACAATTGTGTCCTCTTGCGTCAAGAATCCGCCAAACTTTTTATCTGGGACAGCATTGTTTACATTAAAAAATCTGCCCGACCGGCGCTCAAGTTTGCGTTGGATAGCTGTGGATTGAAAAACCATGAGCCCCAGGCGTTACAACCCCATTTGACAGCCATTCTGGCTGCTCTAAAGGACAATTACATTTACCATGAAATCGGCGAATTGCACGATACCGATTTTGATCGTGATATCTGGCGGGAAATTATCGCCGCATATCCCTATTCACCGGTGGAATATCTGGCGCGGGCCGTCAAAGATCTACTGGCGGATACCAACGAATATGGAACCCTGCGACATATTACGGCCCAACGCAAAACTGCTTCGGTGGCTTTTTATGCTGCTTTTTTGGATGGATTGGCCAAAAAATTGTTCCCCGAAATCCTGACTTCATTTCAAACTTTTACGCGAACCCAGGATTGGGGAGTAATCGAACAGGCAATATCCAGCGGATACGACAACGCTCAAAAACATGCAAGACTGATCATCGAACTTTACCGGGAAGGAATTCGCCGAGGCAACGAGAAATGGGCGGAAACTGAAATCCAGAAACGTTTGCTCGGAAAATAAGTGTGCCTTGAAATCATTAAGTATCACGGTCCAGAATGTCTCTCACAATCCTGAGCAGCTCTTCGAGCTGGTAAGGCTTTTCAACAAATACTGTATTGCCGCCATTCTGGACGATATTCAAATTTGCGTCGGACGTATATCCGCTGGTAACGATCGCCTTGAGATCCGGTTTTAGTTCTATCAGTCGTTCCAGGCACTTGCGCCCACCCACGCCAGGCATGTTTAACGTCAGTATAACCAGATCAATCGTATCTTTTCGTGACCGATATATTTCGATGGCCTGCTCTCCATATGAGGCAGTGACAACGATGTATCCAAAATGCTGCAGCATTTTTTCTACAGCATCCAATATGGATTCATTGTCTTCAATCAACAGGATGATTTCATTTCCCGTGGTTTTCTTGACTTCTTTGGCGGATATTTCCTCTTGCAGCACATCATCAGACGTTGAGACCGGAAAATAAATACTGAACTTGGTACCTTCCCCCGGCTCACTCTCGTATTCGATGTGGCCATGATGATTTTTAACAATTCCGTAAACCATCGATAAACCCAGCCCGGTCCCTTGCCCTGGATCCTTGGTGGTGAAAAAAGGTTCGAACACACGACTTTGGACTTCTTTTGCAATGCCGTGCCCGGTATCTGTAACCGTCAGCAATGCATATTCTCCCAGGTCTGTATCACCGTAAATATTGGCAGAATCTTTATCCAGGATCACATTTTGGGTTTTTATGGTAATTTGCCCATCATCAGCCATGGCATGGCTTGCATTCAAAGCCAGATTAAGGAGAATCTGTTCGATCTGACCTGAATCTGCCTGAATAACGTTAAGGTCCTTTTCCAAATCGAGCTCGATTTTGATCATCTTGGGAACGGTTCTTTCCAGCAGCTTTTGTACCTGCAGGATCTGGTCATTGAGGTTTGTCGGTTTTAATTTACTTTCTATTTTCCGGCTTACCGTTAACAATTGTCTGGTAAGATTGCTTGAATTTCTTATGATGTTTAAGATGTGGTCAAAGTAATTTGGGGGTTGGCCGACCTGTGACTTTTCATACTTCATTAATTCGACATAATTGGATATGGCTTGAAGACTGTTGTTGAAATCATGGGCAATTCCACCGGCCAGAGTCCCAACGGCCTCCATTTTTTGTGCCTGTATCAGCTGGGCCTGAATGGTCTCTTTTTCTTCCTCAGCCCGTTTTCGATCGGCAATTTCACTGATTAGCTCCCGGTTTCTTTTACTCAACTCGGCTGTTCGCCGATTGACCTGATCTTTCAGCATCACAATTCCGGCAACGAAGACCACCATTAAGCCCCCGGTTAATATTAGCAACCAAATTAACCATGCCGGTAGATTAAAGGACGAAAAACCCTCAATCCATTTGATCATGGCCGTGTAGTAGATAGACTGGTCATCTCTTTTCAACTGATAAAGATGCTGGTCAATTTTTTCAATAAGACCATTGTTTTTATTTTTCGGCACGGCAAAATAAAGGTTTCGGGGACAACAGATGATCGTACTTCTCTTGACATCAAATTTGTCTTCGTTCTGCAAGCCGTATAACCTGCTGATGATGCCGGCATCCACCTTTTCCTTTGCAAGAACTTCAAAAACATCTGAAAATGTATCGACTTCTTCAAAGGTTGCGTAAATCCCTAAACTTTGCAGGTTGCGACTGAAATCCTCGTAAGAAATATCTCCTTTCATCGCCGCGATTTTCTTTCCTTTGAGATCCAGGATGGATTGAATCCTTGAATCCTCCTGTATATAGACAATCGCCCAATTAGAGAAAACAATTTCCTTGTTAAAGTCAAATAATTCAGCCCTTCCTTCCGATTCGGCGATGTCCAGTAGCAGATCGATTTCGGCTTTTTCCAGTTTTTCGAGGTTCTCTTCCCAGGTGGCCGCCTCATAGTCCAGCTGCCAACCCTCTTTAGATGCGATGTGGTTGAGGATATCAATAAAAAATCCCTGGGGCTCGCCAGCCGCATCGATAAATACTTTCGGTTTGTTTTGATATATGCCGACCCTGACGGTTTCCCCGGATCCAAACAGGAGTCCAGGTATGGCCGCCACGAGGATATAGCAAAGAATTATACAAAAAAATCTTCTCATTAAATTCCTCTTGTGAAAGTTCAGAAAAAAATGAATGACGCCTGACGAATGTTCGATGTTCGACGTTTATCAGTCTCTTTTCCGATCAGACCGGTCTTTGATTTGGACGGAGGTCACGCATGCGTGCCATAAATCAATTCCGGTAACTATTAGCGGGTTCTTTTTTCAATGAACTGCTCCGCGGCAAGCCGCGGAGTATCACTGTATGAGAAATTCTATTCTAACGCAGCAAGCTGCGGGGAATTAATCCCGGCAGATTTCGAAGTCTGCACCCCACATTCACTTAATCTGTGTAATCTGCGAAATCTGTGGATTAAATTCGGCCACCGTTCTTCCATATATTTATTTAACCTATTTATCAAGCAAGATCCCCTCAATAAGCAGGTAAAATGTGTCTTGAAACAAAGAATGCGGGTGATGGAATCCAAAGTTATCTCT
>JASFSK010000549.1:0-4008 GCA_050114455.1 Desulfobacterales bacterium
TAACAGTAAACGTTGAATTCTAAATCCATTGCTGCCTTTTTTGACTTTGATGAAACATTGCTGGATGTTGAAAGCAGCCGGTTGGGGTTTCGTTACCTCTGGCAGCAGCGTCTGGTGTCATTTCGATTTATCCTGAAAGTATTGGTGGCCAATTTTATTTACCGGCACCATTGGATATCGGATGAAAAAATGGCCAGGATTTTGATCAAATTTTATCGCAATCGTAATATAAAGGAATTTGAAAATGGTGCCGCCGATTTTTATCGGGATCATCTCAAGCCTCATCTTGCACCGAATTTAGTTGCCAGGGTAAAGAAACATCGGCAAGAAGGTCACCGGTTGATCTTAATCTCAGGCTCCGTCCGGTATATGTTGGAGCCGGTGGTCGAGGATCTTGGTTTCGACCATTTACTGTGTACCGACCTGGAAATCGGTGAGAATGGCCTTCTTACCGGTCGTGCCGCGGGCCCGGTCTGTCTCAGCCGCACCAAACGACACCAGGCCGAAAAACTGGCTTGCAGGGAGAATCTAGATTTGGCCTCCTCCTACGCGTACGGTAATCATCAATCGGATTTACCGTTGTTGGAGCTAATCGGAAACCCATATGTGGTCGAACCGACTGCTCCCCTTCGAAATAAGGCGGTGATCAGAAAGTGGCCGATTCTGACTTACAGGTAAATTGAGCGGTTCTGAGTCCAGGATCAAAAGCTTCAAAAGTTACAATATTCTCTCTTATAATCCGTAGTTCTCTGTGTTTCGAATTCAGTGGGTCCAAGGCTTATGATATAACTTTTTTTGTGCGGCTTTGACAGTCGGTTAACTAAGCTTTCAAAAATTACCAAGGCAGGGAATCTTACCGTACCCTGCCTTTTTCTATTTAAATTGTCCTTACGCATGCCTTTGTTACGTATTATGCTTCTGTGCTTGATCTGGCTGGCGGTCATGAGTGCGATGGTTGTTCTGGCACCCATTGGGCAACATGCCCTGTTTTTTTCCATCATGTATTGCGCCGGACATCTTTTAATGATTCTGATGGTGCGGCAATTTCCAACGGAATTCTCTTCCAATATGGTGTTGGCGGCTATTCTTGCTTTGGGTATCATCGCCAGATTTCTATACTTATTTTATCCGGTGGGAAATGATGTCTATCGCTATGTGTGGGAAGGCTATATTCAAAATCTGGGTTTTAATCCATTCAAGTTTTCACCCCTCAGCCCGGACCTGTCAGAGATTGCCCGGGGAAATCTATACAACATCTGGCAGCAAATCAACCATCCGGACTTTACCGCGATCTACCCCCCTGCTGCCCTGCTCGTTTTCAGAATGCTTGCTTGGATCGAACCTGATCCTTATTTTTTTAAAATCGCCATAGCTGTATTTGATATCGGCGTGCTATTCATTCTGGCGCTGATGATCAGGCATTGTGGCATGCTGCCATCCAGGCTGCTGCTGTATGCGGCCAATCCACTGGTAATATTGTACATTTGCGGTGAAGGACATCTGGATGGTATTCAGCTATTTTTCTTGTGTCTGGCCCTATACCTTATTTCGTGCAAAAAATGTTATATTTCAGGTTTTTTGTTTTTGGGCGTGGCAATATTGTCCAAATATTTTGCACTGGTCGCCCTGCCTTTCCTGATAACCGCGGAGAACCGCACCAAAAGCCTGGCTGTGTTGATCCCGCTAATCCTTTACATCCCATACATAGATGCCGGTTTGGGGGTCTTCCGTTCGCTCGGTGAATTCGGCTTCCAGTTTCATTTCAATGATTCCGTGTCCGAGCTGATTCGATACATATTCGACAGCCATTATTTACTCATATCAATTGGTTTGCTGGGAACCTGCCTTGTCTGGATTTACCTGTTCGTTCACCATGAGCTGCGTAGTGTCTATCTGGCTATCGGTTGTCTGCTGGTAGTTCTGCCTACGCTGCATCCCTGGTATATTGTATTGATTTCCTCTTTTCTTGTCTTTTATCCGTCACCGGCCTGGTTGTATTTGCAAATTGCTGTCGTTTTTACCTTTCCCGTTTATGCCATCGAATTTAACACCGGTATTTTCCAGGAGATAGCTTGGCTGAAACTATTGGAATACGTTCCTTTTTACGGATTTCTTCTCTACGGGATTTTAAGAGGTGGATTTCCTGTGAATGACCAAACCTATTCGAAACCAGGGTGCATTTCCGTTGTCATCCCGACGCTGAACGAATCAAAACGTCTGGTTCGTTGCCTTGAATCTCTTAGAAATCGGACCGCATTGACTGAAGTAATTGTGGCCGACGGCGGGTCGCATGATGATACGCCGGCAATTGCCGAAAGACTGGGGGCCCGGCTGGTCAAAAGCCCAAAGGGCAGGGGGCTTCAAATCAGAAAAGGAATTGAATCAGCGTCCGGTGATGTGATCGTTATTTTGCATGCGGACTGCACGGCCGCACAAGGCGTGTTCCGCAGGATCCTCAAAACCCTCGAATCTGATCGTCATGCCGTCGGTGGGGCGGTCGGGATGCGTTTTGAAGACGAAGATATTAAAACCATGGTTATTTCATGGCTTAACAATCTGCGGGCGTTTCTAACCGGAATTTCCTTCGGTGACCAGGCCCAATTTTTCAGAGCGGGCGCTCTAGACGTCTGCGGTGGATTTCCGCCGATGATGTTAATGGAAGATGTCGAGCTATCGCTACGGCTAAAAGAGATTGGCCGGCTCGTTTTTCTGCACAAAGGAATTATTGTTTCCGGCAGACGTTGGACAAACAATAGTTTCATCGGCAGTTTATTAACAGTTGCCCATCTGTTTCCACGATACCTGATTGAACGCAGATTTTGGCGAAATAATTCCCTGAAGCAAAATTTCTACGAGATTTACTATTCTGATTAAACGATCCGCTTACCAAACACCCTGATAGTGTTTGGGGCCCAGGTTCCACTTGCGTCCGTAGACGTGAATACGTTGGGTCTCTCCATTTTGGTCGTATACCTTCCCGCCGGCATGCACCCACCCTAACATTCCACCTCGCAGGTTATATACCAGGATACCTTTTTTTTGAAGTTTTTGGGCGAATTTTCCGCTGCGATAGCTGATGGTACAATAAACAACTTTAACTGCGTCTTCATATTTAGCGGGATCACTCACAAATTCTTCTTCGGTAATTGCAGCGGGCAGCATGGAAATCTGCTGTTCATCAGGCTCCCGGATATCAATCAGTACGGCTTTGCCATCAGATTTAAGTGCCATGACCTCTTTGGGAGTTATGTCAAGCACGGCAGGAAAGGCCTCTTTGTAGTTGTCATACATGTCTTCGACCCTTTGGCGCCTCTCTCTATTGCTCAAATCATCCGAAGACAGGCTCGGCTGAACCGTCAGCACGATGAAGGCAACTGCCAGCAATGCGGTTATCAGTCCTAAAAAATTACGATGGTATACTTTGATCGGTGTTCTCATGAAACTAGACCTTAATTTGAATTTCGGAATCACGTGCCGATATTTCTACGGAGAGCGTCAATGGTCACCTGATAATTTGCACTGCCGAAAATGGCGGAACCGGCCACAAATGCATCCGCGCCGGCGGCTGCAATCTCACCAATGGTATTCTCGTTGACTCCCCCATCGATTTCTATCAAAGTGTTCAGTTTTTTTTGTTGAATCATCTCTCGCAGCCTTTTCACTTTATCAAGACTGTTTTTTATGAATGTCTGTCCGCCAAAACCGGGGTTGACACTCATAATAAGCACATAGTCGACATTTTCAATGATCCATTCCAGTGCCTGCACGGGCGTCGACGGGTTCAGAACGACTCCCGGCCGGGCACCGCACTCACGGATTAATTGTACCGACCGGTTCAGATGGCAGCCGGCCTCGACATGCACGGATATCATTGAAGCTCCCGCCGCGGCGAATGCAGGTATGTAGTTGTCCGCATTTTCAATCATCAAATGTACATCGATCGGCAGGGAGGTTACTCGCCTGACCGCTTCGACAATCAAAGGACCAATGGTAATGTTGGGCACAAAA
>JASFSK010000550.1:0-3986 GCA_050114455.1 Desulfobacterales bacterium
CATAGGCAGTCACTGCAACAAGGATTCTTAATCCACTCAGCCTGGATCGACGCCTCGCTTCGGTAAACACCTCCGGGTATCTGTCACCTGCTCTAACAGTCAGGTAAGATATCGGACCTTCCAGAATGATAATGATCAACGCTACCAATAGCGGGATGCCCACAAATTTGTGCTCCGGAAGAAAAAGGCACCAGGGGCAGTGATGATGAAGAACTTGATAAAAATAGGCTGCATACACCCTTACAAGCGTTATACAGGCCACCGGAATCCAAATCACGGTCAGGGCGACAAGTACTCCGGTGGCCCTTTCCCGGTTGATTTGCTTGATTTTTAGACACCAAACGGAACACAACAGCATCAGACCGGTCAATATCCAAAAGGTCCAGATCCAAAAGATATTTGGCAATCCGGCAATTATCCGGGATGTTGCGATAGTGTCGAATTGATCATAAACCACTGCACAGCAGGACACCGGCTCGTGAGAGTCGATACTCAAGATAGCTCTGAATGTTGTCATGACGGCCAGAAAAATAAACGGTATGGCCAGGAGAAAAATCCTTGAATTATAGGGTGTCAGGGGTGCTTCCGGTTGGCTGAGGTTCAGTTTTTCAAATGTCCACCAGAGCGCCACAATGAAAACAAACACAAGCCGATATATGAGTGCACGGGCTCCGAGACCTTCGGTGGCCTGCAAGACACCGGTACCGCACATAGCCCCGGGAACCGTTTCAGGCAATACATTCGTGATCCCGATAATCAGCAAGATCGAGGTTAGAAGAAAAACCGTCAGACTAAATTTGGCTGACAACCTGGCCGTCTCCGCCTTTCGTTCGAGTTGGATCTGTTCTCGTCCGGCTGATTGTGGCGCCCATTTAAGGACGATTTGAAAAGCGGTCGACGCAGCGGAGAACCATAACAAGAGGCTCAATATATCTCCAACCGCCACGGCGAGAAGAAGTGGGTGCCAAATCACTGAACTTCCTTTAGGCATGCGTTTTCTATATGAAAGTGTATATCAACAAATTTTCCGGGCTTCTCCCAGCGGTGGTCGTGGGCAGCAACAATCGTGAGGGTTTGCGGGGCTTTCCACTCGGAAAATTTTTCAATAATCAGTTTCGCCCCGTCATCATCTTGATGAGCGGTCGGCTCGTCGGCAATCAAAATAGCCGGTCGAAAAACAATGGCCCGGGCAATTGAAACCCGCTGCTGTTCGCCTCCTGATAGAATCTGAACATGTTGTTCGGCCAAATGAGAGATCCCAACGGCGTCAAGTGTCTCCAACGCCGTCCTTCGCTGGTGTTTGATTGAAGTGCCCCGTGGAATCAGGGGAAGCATAACATTTTCAAGGACAGTCAGTTCGGTGATCAAATATGGGTGCTGAAAAACAATACCCACCTGTTGCCGCCACACATCCCGGTGTGCCGTGTTCCAGCGCGAAATGGCCTGCCCGTTGGCTTTTATCTGTCCTTGCGACGGCCGCAGTAAAGCTGCCATGAGGTGCAATAACGTACTTTTTCCGGCACCGGTTCTGCCGGAAATCAGGACTCCTTGACCGCCATTCAGGGTTGCATTGACGTTCCGAAGGATTTGTCGTTCGGTTCCATCCGGCCGGCGGCGGCAGAAACTGACATTTTCACAAATCAGGCTTAAATCCATAATCAACTTCATTTGCTTTCAAGAAGATCCTGGGGATCGGCAATCGAAGCCCGCAATATCGGCCATAGGGCTGCTGTCAAATAGGGTAAAAATACAAGTGCGACCATTTCAATGAGCACTAAAAATGCGCCTGAGGCGTTTAAAAAAAGCTGTGGCGGTCTTTCATCCCAGCCAAAAAACAGATTGCCCGGCCAGGAAGCCCCGGGCCAAAAAACCAGGGCATAGGAAACAACCATACCGGTAGAAACAGCAGGAATGCCGATGACCAAAGCTTTCAGAAGCTGCATTCGGAAAATATTGGTGGTGGTCCAGCCAAGGGCTTTGTACAATCCGACGTTGCAGTTTTGCACGATTTGACCTTTGACAACGCCAAAAATGATGAGCGCAAGGGCCAATATCCCAGGAATAATGGCGATATAGACGATACCGCCGCGACGGGTTGCAGCCGATGTATAGATTCCGATCGCTTCGCTTCTGGTGGTCATCCGCACGGGCCACGGGAACACTTTGGCAAGATCCGGCAAAATTGCCTCGGCTTCCGCCTCATGAAACACTTCTATAGCCAGATCGCTGGCAAACCCCTCGGCAATGCCACAGAGCTTTCTGGCATCAGCGGGATTTATCAGAACCAGGTCGTGGGCCACAATGCTTGTTTTGGCATTCAAAGCCTCGATGATTTTCAACGTCAGGGTATCGTGTCCCGACAACTGAATAAAATCAGGATCCCCCGCCATCCTGACGCCGGATCCGATGACGGCTTCACCCTGTTTGGGTACTGGTACATTTTTAGTGAAACCGCCCGGCCGATTTGAACCGTCAAATCCGAATACCGTCACTGTGCCGCCAGGGCTGCCGGCGACGCCCCATATCCGTGCGCTGGCGTGAAGCACCCCGGGGACGGACCGCGCCAATCGGATGGACTCCTGGACAGGCAATGCCGACCAACCAACCGGATTCACTCGCCTGACAACGACAGCCGGCGAATCTTTTAAAATCAGGCCGGCAGTTGTCGAGATCGCCTGACTGAGCAATAAAGCGGTTCCGAGAATGGCAACCAGTGTAAATATTGCCAAAAATAGAAGTGCGGTATCCATCGGATATCGCGAAAGATCCCTGGCGGACCAGGCCAAAAGTGGAAAGGAGAAACGGGATTTCATTGATAGCTCATTGCGACACTTTCAGCCTTAAGGGTTTTAGAATCATATCGGCACTATCCGGATGGATTCGCCCAATTCTGGGATCAAAACGCAGATCGATCGCTGGATTGATCATACCAATGTCACGCAACGGTTGACCGGATGGTAGCAGTGACAGGCAGTTAATACCCAATTTGCGAACGAGCTGACGGCATTCCCTCTGATCTGCAAACGATCTGAAACTGGCATGGACGAAAAGCAGAACAAGGCATGTTATGGCCGTCCCCAGTATCAGTAAGCCGATCGTATTGGAAATGCCCAATCGATCCGCTGGCAATTTAATCGACTTCAATTTATCCAATCCGCTTATTTTCCGGTCAATTGCTTCCAGTTTGCATCCGTCAATTCGGATAATCGGAAAACAGTTTTGGCACCGTGTCGTCGTTTAAATGTTTCCAGATGCGCTACACTTTTGAGGGGAACCAGCGCCGGGCCCATTGGGCCGATCACATCCGAGCCGGAAACCCAGAAGACCGAACCGCCGGACACCTGTTCGCCGGTAAAATAATCCTGAACCACCGTTTGCCCAAGCGCTGCTTTATTTGTGCCGAGGAAAATTTCAGGCTGCATCCATGCGCGGATCATGCAGCCGGCGCTGCAAAAATAAAACGTACGGCCATCGACCAATTGGATGGCACAGACAAAATTAGGGTACTTGCTGACCTGCATGGCGCACATCGGGCAGCGGTCCTGCTTGCTAATTTGCATGCTACCGGCCGCATCCAATGGCTTCAGCCCGGGATGTGGTCCGGCTCCGGAGTTATCGGCCAAGGCAATTAAATGAAACGTTGAAAATCCGAATATGGTGCACAGCAGAATGAGCCGTCCGATCAATCTCTTGTTGATAATTTTCCCCTTTTCGACGCCTTTTGGAAATTGCATAGATCTCTGGTACTCGTTCACAGGTTCAACGTTCCAAGGTTCAAAGGTTATTTGATTTCACCTAGTTTTAAGAAATCATAGTCGCTTATGGATTTCAACCCATAATCTGGGTCTAACCCTTTTAGCCCGTTGGGTGTTAAACCTTTGAACCCCAGAACGCTTGCGATCTCTTCTATCAATTTGGCAATTCTTGTGAGGAAGCTCGCGATAAAAGTTTGCTAATCCCAATGTTGGGATTCGCTCAAAGCCAAG
>JASFSK010000551.1:0-3982 GCA_050114455.1 Desulfobacterales bacterium
AGAGCCAAGTCCGACTTTCTGGCCAATATGAGCCACGAGATCCGCACACCCATGAATGCCATCATTGGCATGTCGCACCTGGCGCTTAAAACCAAACTGACGCCCAAGCTGCAGGATTATTTGAACAAAATTCAATCTTCAGCCAATTCGCTGCTGGGGATTATAAACGATATTTTGGACTTCTCCAAGATCGAAGCCGGTAAGCTGGACATGGAATCGGTAGCGTTCAACCTGGACGATGTGCTAAACAATCTAGCGAATCTGGTAACTGTGAAGGCCCAGAAAAAAAACGACTTAGAGGTCCTCTTTGCCACAGCGCCGGAGGTCCCGCGCTCTCTGGTGGGAGATCCGCTGCGCCTCGGGCAGGTGCTGATCAATTTGGCCAACAATGCCGTGAAGTTCACCGAGTCCGGTGAAATCGTGGTTTCTACTGAAGTGCTAAATCGGCATGAGGCTGGGTTAACCATAAAGTTTTCCGTCAGAGACACCGGCATCGGGCTGACCAAAGAGCAGATCGGCAAGCTGTTTCAATCTTTCAGCCAGGCGGACACATCAACGACCCGCAAATTCGGTGGAACCGGTCTAGGGCTGACTATCAGCAAACGCCTGGTCAATATGATGGGCGGAAAGATCTGGGTGGATAGCGAACCCGGGCAGGGTTCGACCTTTAGCTTTACGGCCAATTTTGACCTCGGAAAGGAAACAGAAAAAAAACGAATGGTGCCATCACCGGACTTGCAGGGCATGAAGGTATTGGTGGTGGATGACAGTATTACTTCAAGAAACATCCTGCAGGATATATTGGAATCGTTTTCCTTTGAAGTCACCCTGGCGGCATCCGGAGAAGATGCCCTGGAAGAAATCGAAAGGGCCGACAGGAATCAACCATTTGAATTGGTGCTTTTGGATTGGAAAATGCCAGGAATGGATGGACTCGAAGCCTCCGAGCATATCAAAACCCACCAGGCTCTGCGCAAGATTCCGGCCATTATCCTGGTTACCGCCTATGGCCGCGAGGAAATAACGCGGCAAGCCGAACAAATCGGTCTGGAAGGTTTTATAATCAAACCGGTAAGTCCTTCGATACTTTTTGACACGATCATGCAAGCATTTGGAGAAAGAATACCCAAGACCTCTCGGATCTCAGAGAAAGCTGAGGAAATTGTAGAATTGAAGAACATCCGAGGGGCTCAGGTTCTTTTAGTAGAGGATAATGAAATCAACCAGCAGGTCGCCTTGGAGATATTGCAAGGTGCGGGACTCAAGGTTACAGTGGCCAATGACGGTCAGGAAGGCGTCGACGCTGCCATACAAACCCTATATGACGCCATCCTCATGGATATTCAGATGCCGGTGATGGATGGATACGAGGCAACGAAGAGAATTCGGAATTGGGAATTGGGACTGCAGAATGAAAATGGAAAGAATTCCAATTTAAGATCCAAAATCCGAGATCCAAAATCCAAAATCCAAGGCGTTCCCATCATAGCGATGACGGCGCATGCCATGTCCGGCGATGAGCAAAGGAGCCTTGCGGCAGGAATGAACGATCACGTTACCAAGCCCATTGACCCCGATCAACTATATGCAACCTTGCAAAAATGGATCAAGCCGATCGCAGAGCGGGCTGCCGCCCCAAAAAGTGTACCCACCTTAGGAGGACCGTCGTTACCTGACGCACCTGTTGAATCGGATCAGGCGCTTCCGGATAGAGCTGAATTGCCGGAATCTCTGCCGGGATTTGATGTGGTAGCTGGTTTAAAGCGCTTGCAAGGCAACAAACGGCTTTACCGCAAGCTGCTACTTGATTTTGGGGCCAACTATAGGGGAATCGCCAGTGAAATCTGGGAGGCGCTGGAGGCCAAGGACTTTGAGAGGGCCCACAGCCTGGTGCATAATCTTAAAGGTTTATCCGGCAACTTGGAGGCCACAAACCTTCAGGCGACAGCAGTGAAAATGGAAAAAATTGTTCGAGGGCAGACTGCCAAGAAGACCTCTGACAAGGAATTGAAGCGAAAATTTGCTGAATTGGAAAATGCTGTCGAACAGGCCCTGGATGCAGTTAAAACCATAGGCTCCATAGCTGAAAAGAAAACAATTGACATCAGCGACGCGGCGATTGGATCGGTGCCTCTCGGGCTATTACAAAAGGTGACTGAAAGCATCCAAACAGCTATTGAATTGGGGGATGTGATGACAATCAAGTCAATCGCCGAAGAATTGAAGTCTGAATCCGATGCCATGGAACCATTCTGCAACGAATTAGTTCGATTAGCGGAGGATTTTGACTTCGATGGTATTCAAAATGTGATACGAATTATATCTTCACCCAAGGTCATTTCTTAAAATTACCACATAGTAGCACTTCTTTGTATTTTCTTGACAATGATGACAAATTCAATTAAGTTCAGTTAAAAACTTGTGGTCATATATCGCGTCCTGACCGGAAACGAGACGCTAAACCTCATCTCCTTCGAAACACGCCTATCCGGAATCTAATACTGAGTTCCTCCTCCTTTTGAGCCGAAGCGACATCCGGGTCAACTATCTTAAAAATTCAGCCAATTTTAACCCTTAACTTTCGTGGAGAATGCCATGACAAAGGGTTATCAGAAAATGCCGATGTGAAAGCCTCCGGGAGTGTTTTATGCTCTATGGAGGCACGCAAGAGAATGAGATCTTAAACTCAGATAGTTGAAGGCTCTTCAATTTCCAACTTTCTTAGGTCGTGAAACAGTCGAATAGATAGAAAGGAGGTGCCATGTATTTTAATAAAAGAAGCAATTGGCGATTTTTCAATCTATTGTTGATCCTATTACTCTTTTCCTTAACCCCAAACTTTGGGCATACTGATGATATGGCGGAAGAGCTGCTTGAAGCGGCTAAAATTGGTAACGTAAGCTCTGTAAATGCTTTGATAACTAAAGGCGCTGATGTGAACTCAGCAGACCGTGCAGGCAATACACCTTTGATTTGTGCCGCAAGATTCGGCCACATTGAGTGCGTAAAGATCCTGCTCGAGAAAGGGGCTTTTATTAATTCGCAATGCGCAGTCAAGAAATGTTCTCCATTAATGTGGGCATCAGAGAATGGACATTCAAAAATTGTTATGGTTCTTATCGATAACGGTGCCACTCTCAATGCTAAAGATTTTTATGGATGGACTGCCTTAATGAAAGCAACCTATCGAGGATATGGTGAGATTGTAGAAGCATTAGTGGAAAATGGAGCCAATGTTAATGTGAAGAATAATGGGGGCCTTACAGCATTGGATATTGCTGAGGAGCTAAAGGCACAGCCTGAGATTCTTGGATTGCTTAGATAAGCCAGTTCAACAAAATAGCCAAACAACAGGTGGACGCTATTTTAAACGCAGGGCCGGTGGGCGGGGAGGAGCAACCCTTCCCGGCCCCCATAATTGTGATGTACAGCAGTAAACCATAAATTATGTTTTACTGCTATATATCGAGTGTTTTACAACCCAAAAAATTGATATGATTTAGCGTCGGACTCTACGATGATGAAGAATTGCTCGAGAGATTCGATGATTTTTTCTCGGAGCTGGAAGTCAATCTTTTTGGTGAACACCGTGGGCGATAAGAAATTGTTGCGCAATTCTATCTTGACCTTGTGGTTTTAAAGATCCCCGTGACTTACACTAACTATTTTAAGTGGAGAGAGTCATTTAATTCCCCGAATATAAATGGAGATATCATTTGAAAACCATGGTAATCATCGCTCTGATCCTTTTGGTTTTATCTGTCGCACAAATTACTTCCTCTCCCCAAAGCATAAGTTACCCATCAAATAAAGTCTGTATTAGCTAGTTTCCATCCACAAATGGTCTTTTTGCCCAATCTCGGCGTCAATCTGCGCGCTTGCTTGTGCCACGTAGTAAACTACGCCTCCGCACAAGCGCTTGATTTCCTTGACCTTGGGCAAAAATCCGCATTTCTGGATTGGAAACACCAAAAGGTGCCCG
>JASFSK010000552.1:0-3973 GCA_050114455.1 Desulfobacterales bacterium
CTATTTATTGTATCGCTTCGTTCTTTAAATACAAATATAAATCCGATTCCCAAAGACGCAACTAATCCTCTAATTAGCAAATCAGCGGTGCGAAAAAAACCAAACTGTTTTACAATTTGTCTTTGGGTAATTTTTATCATTTCAGTTACTGAATTCATGTCAACGAAAGCACAGCTTAGATTGACTGGATCGAAGACAGAACGAAAATATAAAATTTAATTAGTGAATTAAATTAATTTAATAAATTTAAATAATAGGCTTGCAAAATCAGTTACTAAATGATATTTATTGTATTATTTCAGTTTATTAGCAATAATGCATTGACATTTTCTATTCGTTGTCATAAATGAACAAACATACAAATATAGTTGTATTGGCCCCAAAAACGGTAATAACTGATATTCGACTGAAAAGCTGACCGACATATATCTCGACTGTTTCTGACGTAAACTATAAAAATAGTAAGCAAAATCCCGCCATCCTTTTCAGTAAACCACCAATGTAAGAGGTTGATATATGGAGCACGCCAAGCATAACTTACAAGTCATCGATAGGAGCTCCCAAGCCGACAGTCGAAAAGAAACAGACATCCCTCTCACCGTATCCGCAGGCCTAAAGATCCGTGCTTTAGGAAAAGGCAATCTTTTATCTGATCTCCGCAGACCCTCTCAAATCGAAAATCGAGAAGTCGAAAAAAAAGTTGGCAAACCTCGGATTGTCAACAAATTGAATTTTATCAACTTCCAGGACGGTACCGTTTTTATCAACTTAAAACACAACTTGTACGCTAAGGAAATATCTCTAAAGGCGACGCCTCAGCCCTGCAATAGTGATATCGTCAAGTGCCTATGGGTCGATGTTAAAGGCATAGAGAAGATAATTCAGTCCTATCAGTTCCGTAATATTCTCATTCCAAACGGCCAGAAGCTGCTAAAAGTTGTTCCGAGCCTGCTCGATATAGATGGAGAGGGCATCCGTATTCGTTTGCCGGACCATGGCACCGAAGTCACTTGCCGCAAAGCCAGGCGCCATGCATGCCAGGGCATCTCTGCGCAGCTTATCCAGAATAGCTCTGTTTTTCTGGGCACCTTAATGGATTTTAACGGCTACTCCATTAATGTCAAACTCAAGGCCATCCCGCCACAGACATTCGACTGGTTGAATCCGAAGGACTCTGCCAATATCATTCTTTCGGATGGTGCGGTTACAATTTACTCCGGAGAATGTGAAATCATCCGCTCATTCCAAGGACTCGACTCGGGCAATTACATCCTGAAGCCGATCAAACAGGAAATTCAGCGATTCAAACAAAAAGAATATCGCAGCGAGCGTTACAAGTTAACGCCTTCACCCAATATAACTTTCCAGCACCCCTTTACCAAAAGGAGGATTGATCTCAAAGTTGTAGACCTTTCCGGCTCCGGGTTTTCAGTAGAAGAGGACGAGTTAAAAACGGCCCTTCTACCCGGTATGGTGTTGCCCGAGCTTTCGCTCAATTTTTCTGACAACTATAAAATCAAATGCAGCGCCCAGGTTGTTTATCGCAAACGGGTTGATGAAGCCGATGGAGATAAATGGATCAAAAGCGGCTTGGCCTTGCTGGATATGGATATCCATGACCACTTGAAACTCATCGCTTTGCTACATCAGACGAAAAATAAAAATTCCTATATTTGCAGCCACGTGGATCTTGAAGCCTTGTGGAATTTTTTCTTTGAGACTGGATTCATTTACCCTGATAAATATGCCTTAATCCAGAAGAATAAAAAGAAGATCAAAGAAACCTACGCCAAGATTTATACCCGCAATCCCCATATAGCCAGGCATTTTATCTATCAGGATAAGGGAACCATCTACGGTCATATGGCCATGATTCGTTTTTACCAGAAATCCTGGATGATTCATCACCATGCTGCAAGAAAATCCAGTATAAACAAGGCCGGTCTAATTGTGTTGGATCAAATCGGACGCATGATAAACGATTCCCATCGCCTATATTCGCTGCATATGGATTATATGCTTTGCTA
The DNA here is from genome assembly GCA_050114455.1 of Desulfobacterales bacterium. Classification (GTDB taxonomy): domain Bacteria; phylum Desulfobacterota; class Desulfobacteria; order Desulfobacterales; family JAFDCJ01; genus JAFDCJ01. Next base: position 2,028 of record JASFSK010000552.1, read on the forward strand.
CTATCGTCCGGATAACAAATTCCCTTGCCGGGTGTTCGGTGGGGCCGTCGACAGCATCAATGATCCCGACGGCTGCTCGCAGGACGGCTTTGCCTGCACTTACTTTAACAAACAAAACCGAATAACGCCCCCTTTGCCCGACAACTGGCGGATTTCCGAGACTCGGCCCGAAGATCTTCAGGAATTGACGGATTTTTATGAGCACACCTCAGGTGGTTTGATGCTGGATGCCATAGATCTGAAGCCTGAAAAAATAGACTACGCGGATCTCAGCAATGAATATCATAATCTGGGTTTAATCAGAGTGCGCCATCTTTTTTCCCTGAAAAAAAGCGGCCAGCTGAAAGCGGTAATTTTGGTGAATCTGTCCGATATCGGCTTAAACCTTTCCGATATTACCAATTGCCTTAAAGTATTTGTAACGGATGCGTCGGAATTTAGCCCCGATATTTTTCAGACGGCCGTCTCCATAGTGGCAGAAATCACTGCAAAAGAAGACTTTCCCGTGTTGCTGTATCCGGTCGCATTTGCCGATGAACGAAAAATTACTTATGAAAAAATATATAATCTGTGGGCCTGCAGTTTGAAATATTCAGATCCGTATTTCAGGTATTTGGGACGGCTGTTAAGATTTATATAGGTTTCACACCCCGGCAGGCAATCAGTGGCGTGTAAGTGAAAATTCTCGGATCATGGAAGAAGACTTGGAACTCCTCCATGAATGCACCAAAATCTCCGCCATATTCTTCAAATGAATAACCCGAATTTTTCCCCGCGATTTCCGCTTTCTTTACCCAGTTGAACTTCTCATTTTCTTTCAGGTCTCCAAAGATCAGATTGTGGGGGCTAAGATTGATGTTGATGTCCTCAAGACCTAAATCATAAAGAAAAGAGTATAGCTTTACCCCCACATAGGGATCGAAATTGCAATTTTTTGCAAGGCATCTCATGACGTTTTCAACCGCTTTTGCGAGCCGGTTGGGAAGACCGAAATATCGCAGGCAGTTGCAGTCCAGATCAATCAGGCAAAGAACACCACCGGGGTTGAGATTTTTGAAGATATTTTTCGCAATGTCGAAACTGCCTTCAAGGTAGTACTCCAGCACAAAACGGACCCAAATAAAATCAAAGCGACCCAAATCATCAAGGGGATCGCGGATGTCAGCCGTCACATATTCGATGTTACGATCGTTGTAATGGGTTCTGGCATACTCGATCCGTTGCGGTGCGATGTCAACGCCGACGGTTCGGCCGCCCGGCTTAGCCAGACAGTTCAGATGAAAGGTGGTCTTACCTGCTCCACAACCTAAATCGGCCACGCGCATGCCAGGCTGGATGCCGGCCCATAAGGCCTGTTTTTCAACCGCATCGGCATCGGTCTTCACATCCAGTCGCAGCGCCTCCTGGTCGTTTTCCATCAAATATCCGCTTTGGCTGTTCATTCGATATCCCCGTTGGTGCAGTCAGAAAGCTTACTTTGGTTAGATGCTTATAACTATTCGAATTATATTAATATTTATTATAAAATCGTCGGCTTGTCAATGTAATATATATTGTAGCTGATAAAAGACCCTGAGAAATCGAGACCGACATTATATTCTTGAAACTAGCATTTAAAAATATTAGACTCCCCCCTTAGTGCATGAATTAAGAGGATTCGGGAAGGAAAATTCTAAACAAAGATCTAAGGAGCATAAACCATGATGGATCCTGTCAACGAGGACAACAACGAAGAAATCGAAGAGAGCTTTGCCGAGATGCTTGATGCATACAGCCCCGGGTCTGATGCCGAGTTTGGAATCGGCGATAAAATCCACGGTAAAATAGTTTCGATCGGCCGGGACTCTGTTTTTATCGATACCGGCACGAAGATCGACGGCGCAGTCGACAAGGCCGAATTGATAGGTGAAAATGGACAGCTGCCATTTCAAGAGGGTGATTTTCTG
>JASFSK010000553.1:0-3972 GCA_050114455.1 Desulfobacterales bacterium
TTCATAATACATGGATTCCTCTTGAATCTTACCACGCTGGTAGCCGGTTTCCATGGCGCCTAACACACCGCCGCGCTCTGTGATGCGGTCAAACTCCATGAGCACCGCTTCTTCGACCAGGTCGGTCAACTGCTCAAAAATAAAGCTGCCCTGGTTCATATTTTCATTGGCAGCCAGACCCCACTCGCGATTAATGATCAGCTGGATCGCCAGGGCGCGTCGAACGGATTCTGCACTGGGCGTTGTGATGGCCTCGTCGAAAGCATTGGTGTGCAGACTGTTGCAATTGTCGTAAATGGCGCACAAGGCCTGCAGGGTCGTGCGGATGTCATTGAATTGAATGTCCCGGCTGTGCAGGGAGCGGCCGGATGTCTGGATATGATATTTAAGCATCTGACTGCGCTTGGAACCCTTGTGGCGATTCCTCATCGCGATTGACCAGATACGCCGGGCGACCCGTCCAATAACGTTGTATTCGGGATCCAGGCCGTTTGAAAAGAAAAAGGACAAGTTCGGTGCGAAACTGTCAACGGGCATGCCGCGGGACAAATAGTATTCCACATAAGTGAATCCGTTGGCGAGTGTGAGTGCCAGCTGTGTAATGGGATTGGCCCCTGCTTCGGCGATATGGTACCCGGAGATGGAAACCGAATAGAAATTACGGACATTGTGATCGATGAAATACTGCTGAATATCGCCCATCATTTTCAATGCGAAATCAATAGAAAAAATACAGGTGTTTTGGCCCTGGTCTTCTTTGAGAATGTCGGCCTGGACGGTGCCACGTACATTCGACAGCACCTCGGCGCGAATTTGATGATATTGATCCCGGCTGGGTTCTTTGCCATTTTCAGCCCTGAACTTTTCAATTTGCTGGTCGATGGCGGCATTCATGAACATGGCCAGAATAATGGGGGCCGGGCCGTTGATGGTCATGGAAACAGAAGTGTGGGGAGAACACAGCTCAAATCCATCATACAACGCTTTCATGTCATCCAGGGTGCAGATGCTGACTCCCGATGTTCCCACCTTGCCATAGACATCAGGGCGGATATCCGGGTCATAGCCGTATAAGGTGACCGAATCGAATGCAGTAGAGAGCCGTTTGGCTTCGTAGTCGGCGGACAGCATTTTGAACCTGCGATTGGTGCGGGCCGGATCACCCTCACCGGCAAACATCCGCGTGGGATCTTCATCAACCCGTTTTAATGGAAACACTCCGGCGGTAAAGGGGAAATGGCCCGGCACATTTTCCGTCCGCATCCATCGGTAAAGCTCACCCGGGTCCTGAAAACGGGGCAGGGCAATTTTCGGGATCCGCGAGTGTGCCAACGACTCGATAAATAGCGGCACCCTGATCTCACGGTTGCGGACCTGATACACCAGCTCATCACTGGCGGCATAGGTAGATTTGATATTTTCCCACTCTTCCAGACGTTGGAGCGTGTCCGGGTCCAAAGCCGATTTGGCCTTTTGCACTTCGGATTTGAGCCGAGAAAGGACATCGTCAAATCCACCTTCGAGGCCATCGGCCTCCAATTTTGTCGCGGTTTCCTGCAGATGCCAAAAGGTTCTCAACGCCTGTGATTGGTCGTGCGTTTTTTGATGGTACTGCCGGATGGAATCGGCAATTTCGCTGAGATAGCGGGTGCGTTCGGGTGGAATGATAATGGTTTTGGATGAGGATGTTTTAGACGCCGGCCTGGGAATCCGTGGTTCGTATGTTACCCCGGTTTTTGCATGGATGGTATCCAGGATCGCATGGTAAAGCGCCGTGACCCCGTCGTCGTTAAATTTGGAAGCGATGGTACCGAAAACGGGCATTTCTGAGGGATCGCGGTCGAATGCTTTGCGGTTTCGCTGTACCTGCTTGCGGACATCCCGGACCGCGTCATCTCCACCGCGTTTCTCGAACTTGTTGACCACCACCAGATCGGCAAAGTCCAGCATATCGATTTTTTCAAGCTGTGAGGCGGCGCCAAATTCACTGGTCATTACATACATGGACATGTCGACCAAATCGGCGATGCTCGAATCTCCCTGGCCGATGCCGGCAGTTTCGGCAATGATCAGGTCGTAGCCGGCCGCTTTGACGGCCGATATAGCTTCGGGAAGTACTTCGGGGATTTCTGTGTTGGATTTTCGTGTGGCCAAGGACCGCAAATACAATCGCGGATTGCCGATGGCATTCATGCGGATTCGATCACCCAAAAGGGCACCGCCGGTTTTTCGTCTGGAAGGATCACAGCTAATGATGGCGACCTGAATATCTTTGAGATCATGCAAGATCCGTAAAATGAGTTCATCGGTCAAGGATGATTTTCCAGCACCACCGGTGCCGGTAATTCCAATCACCGGAATTTTGCGGTCACCTATTTTTTTTGCCAGTGCGGCTCGGAATGCAGCCAGGTGTCCGTTTTCACCGGCTTTGGCCTGCTCAGCCGCCGTGATCAGATTGGCGACTCGAAGCTTGCTTTGGGGGGCTAATTCTTCCAAAGATAGGCTGTCCTCCTTTACGGTGGAAAAATCCATATGCTGAACCATATGGTTAATCATGCCTTGAAGGCCTAAATTGGCGCCATCTTCGGGTGAATAGATCTTGGTGACGCCATATGCTTCCAGTTCTTTGATTTCTGCGGGGACGATGACGCCGCCGCCGCCGCCGAAAACCTTGATGTGGGCCGCCTGTCGCTCCCGCAATAGGTCTACCATATATTTGAAGAATTCAATGTGACCGCCCTGGTAGCTCGATACCGCAACCCCCTGGACATCTTCTTCAATGGCGGCATCGACAATTTCCTGGACGGATCGATTGTGTCCCAGATGGATGACTTCCACTCCGGTGTCCTGAAGGATCCGACGCATGATGTTTATGGCCGCATCATGACCGTCAAAGAGGGATGTGGCAGTCACCGCCCGGATATAATTCTTGGGTTTATAAATTTCAGATTCAGTTTTCATTGAACCCCCCTTTGGAATGACGTTTCGAAGGACGATCGACGAGTGACGAAGGACGAATTATGGAAATCGCATTCAGCCGTCGAAGTCTTCGGCGACTATAGCGAAGTCGGTCTACTCGCTCATTTTATAAATATAAATCGACAGAATTCCTTAATTCGAAATTCGTCCTTCGTCCTTCGATTTTTCTATCTGCACATTTTTAGAATAAATTCGGTTTGATGATTAATATAATCCTCGAGACTGTAGTGATGGGCAAGATACCAGCGTCTGAAGGTCCACATATGGCCCAGTACCACAATATTATGGGCTGCCAACTCAATGCAATGCTCCTTGATACCGGGCAATTGTCCGGACGCCGATAACCGTGCCAGAACTTCCACAAATAGACCGGTAATTTGAAGTTCGTTTTCAAGGACTCTCTTCTGCCATTGGGCTGGCAATGATCGGGTCTCCTGGTAGATCAACAATATGAAATTACTCATCCGATGACAAACTTCAAAATACTGTCGAATGACGCTGGCCAGCGCGGCACGGCCGGCTGTCACACCCGACATCGCCTCTGTAACGCCCCTTGATACTTCTGCATGTATGGACTCGCACACCATATAAAGGATATCTTCTTTGGATGCAAAATATTCGTACAGGGATCCAATCGAAGAGCCGGCGGCCCGGGCAATTTGACGGGTGGTGGTTTTATGAAAACCCTTTTCGATGAAGAGCTGAACGGCGGCATCGGCTATCTGGCGTCGTCTTCGTCTGACTAGATCGGGATCCTTGACTTGGGTAGGGATGTCTTTGGTTCGATTCAGCTCTTGCATGGCAACCTGTCTTCCGGCATAGTGATATTACCTAGTTTCCATCCACAAATGGTCTTTTTGCCCAATCTCGGCGTCAATCTGCACGCTTGCTTGTGCGGCGTAGTAAACTACGCCTCCGCACAAGCGCTTGATTTCCTTGACCTTGGGCAAAAATCCGCATTTCTGGATTGGAAACACCAAAAGGTGCCCGTCT
>JASFSK010000554.1:0-3971 GCA_050114455.1 Desulfobacterales bacterium
TTTTCGCGAGGCCACCACGCCCCGTGTGTTGACCACCGAATTCATCGATGGCATCAAAATATCGAATATCGATGCATTGGAGGCCGCCGGGCTCGACCGAAAGATCATCACCGCCCGGGGAGCTGACCTGGTGCTCAAACAGGTCTTCGATCATTGTTTTTTTCATGCCGACCCTCATCCGGGCAACATTTTTGTGCTGCCCGGCAATGTGATCTGCTTGCTGGATTTTGGTATGGCCGGCATTGTGGATCGCCAGACACGGGATGATTTTGTCGATTTGCTCGAGAGTATTGTCAACCGCAATGAGGCCCGCGCCGCCCAGGTGTTATTGAAGCTCACCTATCGGGAGGTAGAACCGGATAGACGCCAGCTTGAAAGGGATGTAGCGGATTTTATGGGGCGCCATCTTTACAAACCGCTCAAGGATATAGAGTTGGGAAAATTGCTGCACCAGCTGCTGGAGCTGGCAACTGATTTTCGGCTGCGGATTCCGGCGGATATCTTTTTGATGATGAAAGCGCTCAGCACGGTCGAAGGTGTCGGGCGAATGCTGGACCCGGAATTTGACATGATCGCCCGTTCGACGCCTTTTATCACACGGGTGAAGCTTGAGAGGTTTAAACCCGAACGAATCGTCAACGATGTGTATGATCTGGGATACCAGTTGCTTCAGTTTCTGCGCCAATTTCCAAATCAAATGCTCGAACTGACCAACTTGATACGCCAGGAAAAATTGCGCTTGCAAATAGAGCACCGCGGTCTTGAGACCATGCTGGTCACCCATGATCGGATTTCCAACCGAATTTCTTTTTCCATTCTGATTGCAGCATTGATTATCGGATCCGCCCTGATTGTGATATCGGAAACCCCGCCGCTTGTTTACGGGATTTCCCTGATCGGAATCCTTCTCTTTTTTGCTGCTGCTATTATGGGAATATGGCTGCTGGTGGCGATCCTCAGAAAAGGCAGACTTTAATTATGAAACTGAAACTTTACAATTCGCTGGATAGAAAAAAATCTGAATTCAAACCCATCCGCCCGGGAAAGGTGGGTATGTATACCTGCGGACCGACAGTTTACAACTTTGCGCACATCGGCAACCTGCGCACGTATATTTTTGAAGATATTCTAAAGCGGGTACTGCTGTACAATGATTATCAGGTCAAGCACGTAATGAACATCACCGATGTCGGCCACTTGACCGGCGATCGGGACATGGGTGAAGATAAAATGGAAAAAGGCGCCCAGCGTGAGGGCCGAACTGCCTGGGAAATTGCTGAATTTTATACCCAAGCGTTTAAATCCGACATTGAGCGCTTGAATATTTTAGAACCGGATATCTGGGTTAAAGCAACCGATACGATTGACGATCAAATCACAATGATCAAAGTCCTGGAAGAAAAGCAATATTGTTATCAAACGGCTGATGGAATCTATTTTGATACGTCCAGGTTTAAAAATTACACCCGGCTTTCCCATCAGGATATCGAGTCCCTACGGGAAGGCGCCCGGGTGGAAAAAAATCCGGAGAAACGAAACCCCACCGATTTTGCATTGTGGAAATTTTCGCCCAAAGGAGTTCGACGGCAGATGGAATGGGACTCCCCCTGGGGTATCGGATTTCCCGGATGGCACATCGAATGTTCGGCCATGAGCATGAAATATTTAGACGATCAGCTCGATATCCATTGCGGCGGGGCCGATCACATCGATGTGCACCACACCAACGAAATCGCCCAGTCCGAGGCCGCCACCGGCAAACAATTTTTTAATTGCTGGATGCATGGTGCTTTTCTGATTATCGCCGGCGGAAAGAAAATGGCAAAAAGTGAAGACAACTTCCTGACCCTTGACAATGCATTTGTGAAAAAAGGCATTAATCCCTTGGTTTACCGTTTTGCAGCATTTCAAACCCACTACCGCAAACCCATGGAATACAGCGATGAGAGTATTCTGGCCGCCCGAAACGGGTTGCAGCATCTGCAAAACCAGGTGCGCCAGGTGGTCCAAAACAGCGCCCGGCAAAAGGGGGCCGTTGTCGAGGAATACAAAACCAAGTTTCTAACCGCCATCAATGACGATCTGAATATGCCAAGGGCACTGGCCGTGGTTCAGGAAATGTTGAAAAGCCAAATCCCGGATGCCGATAAACAGGCCTTGATTGCGGATTATGATCGGGTGCTGGGACTCAGCCTTTTGGAAGTTGCCAAGCCGGAGGAATTGCCGGATGATGTCAGTAAATTGGTAGCCGAACGCCAAGCCGCCCGGGATGCCAAAGACTGGGCAGCATCCGATCGGCTGCGTGATGCGATCCAGGAGCTGGGATACGTGGTTCAGGATACCAAGGATGGCATTAAAGTGATTAAGGACTAACAGTCACACCAGGGTTATTCGAATGGATGAGGAACTCCGCAAATTGATACGATTCATTTTATCGGACAAATTTTGACCTGCCTGATGTTTGATATGATGAAATATCAAAGGCCCTTTGACACGGAACTATACCGCAAACTGCTGAAAAAATACAAAGTTCGTAATCCAGAAAAATTGATGGATTTGCTGGAGAATGATCCCCTCCTGAATGACTGAGAAGTTATCACCGAGTTATAATTATGGATTTGATGCCAATGCATCGGACCTTCCCGGGATTGATCGAAAATGTGACATTCCGCGTAGATGGGCTGTGCAAGAATTGTATAACCCGGTGATTACCTCCCTTGATAAGGCCATCCCCCCAAGGTGGGATGGCCCTATCAAGGGAGGTATCCTTAACTGCCATCCCGAATTAGTCGGCAGGATTGAATATCAAACGTCACTTCACCGATGTTCATATTTTTCCGGTTTCGAAACCCAGCCGCAAAATGCATAAACCGATACACATCGGCAAAATTGGTTGCCAGACCAACGGATACACGAATGGCTCCGGCGCTCTTATTCCCCCGGTGCTGTATCACCTGCAGAAAATGGGGCAGACTCAAATCCGGGCCTTGATTCAATCCGGCCAGCATATCCTCTGCCGTCAGCCCTTCTGCAATTTCACCTGCTCCGGGATTGCAAAAGCAGCCCGTGCGCAACGAGATTCCCTCCTCGTTTGCCAGCTCTTCAATACGACGATAGTCAAGAAGTTGTTCATCCGGCCCGTAGAAATTGAGTGTTATCGTTCCGCCGCGCATTTTTGTGTCGGTTGGGCCATAAATACGCACCATTGGTTTGCCGTTGCTGTGCTGTAATGACAGCAGGTTATCGAGCAACCAGCCGGCCAGGCAGTCAACTCGCTGTCCAATGGTTTTGATTCCCACCTTTTCCAAATGCTGCAATCCGCTTTTAATTGCTGGAATGTTCAAATAATTTACCGTACCGTCTTCAAATGCGGCTTCGTTGGGGGACAAATAATAGCCGTTTCCCTGCACGCTGGCGAAATTCACCGTTCCGCCTGCAAACCACGGCCTTTTCATCTTCTGGAAAACAGTCATGTGAATCAGCAGTGCGCCGATTCCGGTGGGGTAACCAAACATTTTGTAAAAGGAAATGGCGACAAACTCCGGTTTGATCACACCCAGATCAAGGCGACTCGTTGGCACATATGCAGCCGCATCCAACAGCACATCCAATCCCTTGCCGTGTGCTTGCTCGATCAAATCCAATGGATGCTTTACGCCCGAGTAGTTCGACTGGGCTGGGAAAGCAAACAAATTGCATTTATCCCTATCCACTGAATTTAAAACGCGGTCCAATGCTTCCCGATCTAAGCGCAAATCCGGCGTTGTTAAAGGTACATAGGTTACTTGGGCCCCTCTGGCCTTTGCGAACTCTCGGATTCCGTTGACAGAATTGTGATTATCAAAAGAGAGGACGAAATGACTGCCGGGTTCAAATGGGTAGGCTTCACCAACAAGTTTTAAGGCACCGCTGGCATTTGCGGTGAAGACGGCAATATATTCCTCTGCAGAGGCATTGAAGTAACGCAGAAC
>JASFSK010000555.1:0-3969 GCA_050114455.1 Desulfobacterales bacterium
ATATTCGACAATATGGCCAACAGCTTCAAGGCCGATGCCGCTGCCGGTGTGGACGTGATCTTCCAGTTCAACATTGCGGGAAGCAACGGCGGGGACTGGTATTGCGTCATCAAAGACGCCACCTGCACCATTGATGGGGGAATTCATGATACCCCGGTCTGCACGATTAAAATGGCGGATACAGATTTTCTCGCCATGATGGGCGGCAAACTTCCGCCGATGCAGGCATTTACCTCCGGCAAGTTGAAGATCGAAGGCGATGTGATGAAGAGTCAGCTGCTGGAGAAACTGTTTGTGATCGGATAATCAAACAAAGCGCATAGCGCACAGAGCAAAGAGTGTATAGCACAAAAGAAAGGGGATAAACTTGAAACGCTTTGCACCATGCTCTATGCGCTATGCCTCTCACGGGAGGAAATTATGGCTACAGGGATAAAAGACAAAGTGGCAATTATTGGTATGGGCTGTACCCGTTTTGGCGAACGCTGGGATGTGGGCGCTGAAGAATTAATGGTAGAAGCTTTTGAAGAGTGTTTGGCGGATGCGGGGATCGAAAAGAAGGAGATCGGTGCAGCCTGGCTGGGAACCTGTTTTGACAGTATCAATGTGGGCAAAAGTGCGCTACCGCTGTCGATGACCCTCCGTCTTCCCAATATTCCCGTAACCCGGGTTGAAAACTTCTGCGCCACCGGTACGGAGGCCTTCCGCGGTGCCTGTTATGCCGTGGCCTCGGGCGCCTATGATTTCGCCCTGGCGTTGGGTGTTGAAAAACTCAAAGACACCGGCTATGGCGGTCTGCCCAGTTTTACGGGTTCCGATTCGGGCAGTCTGACCTGGCAATGGTTTCCGAATATGACGGCCCCCGGCGCATTTGCCCAGCTTGCGAGCGCCTATAGCGCCAAGTACAATATTCCGGATCAGGACCTTAAACGTGCCATGGCGCATGTGTCCGCCAAAAGTCATGCCAATGGCGCTTTGAATCCCAAAGCCCATTTGCGCAAGGCGGTTTCAGAGGATCAGATCATGGCCGCGCCCATTATTGCGCATCCTCTCGGACTATTTGATTGCTGCGGTGTTAGCGACGGTGCCGCCTGTGCCATCGTTACCACGCCGGAGTTGGCCAAACAACTGGGGAAAAAAGATATTATCACTGTCAAGGGACTGCAGCTGGCGCTCAGCAGTGGCGAGGAAATGGGGTATAATGATTGGGACGGAGATCATTTTGTTACTACGAGCAAGTGCAGTACGAAGGCTTACCAGGAAGCGGGGATCACCAATCCCAAAGAAGAGATCAGCATGATGGAGGTGCACGACTGCTTTTCCATCACCGAGCTGGTAACAATGGAAGATCTCCATATTTCCGAGCGCGGCTTGGCCTGGCGTGACGTGATGGACGGGAACTTCGATCGTGACGGCAATCTGCCCTGCCAGGTCGACGGCGGGCTGAAGTGTTTCGGCCATCCCATTGGCGCCTCAGGCCTGAGAATGCTCTACGAGATGTATCTGCAATTCAACGGCAATGCCGGTGAACGACAGATTGAAGACCCCAGATTCGGGCTTACGCATAATCTGGGCGGCTTCCCGGCGATGAATGTCTGCAGTATATCGGTCGTGGGCAAACTTTAGGAAGGACGAGGGACGAATGACTAGGTTCTGGCGTACGATCGAGTTGAGCAATCATTATGGAAATACTTAATTACACCGAAGAGCACAAAAGATTCCGCGAGCGTTTACGGGGATTTCTGGAGAAGGAAATAACTCCTTATGCAGACCGATGGGAACGGGAAAAGATCGTTCCCAAAAGTGCATGGAAAAAAATGGGTCAGGGCGGCTATTTATGTACGGATGTCGCCCCGGAATACGGTGGAATGGGGGGGGATTTTCTTTATTCCCTGATTGTGGCCGAGGAAATGACCCGAACCCGGCAAACCGGTCTGGCGACGCCCCTGCACAGTGACATTGTGGTTCCTTATATCAGCTCTTTTGGATCGGAAGAACTCAAACGGAAATATTTGCCGGGTTGTGTTTGCGGAGATATCGTGACAGCCGTGGCCATGACAGAGCCGGGTGCCGGCAGTGATCTTGCCGGCATTCAAACAGCTGCCGAGGAAGAGGATGAGGAAGTCGTCATCGATGGCTCCAAAACCTTTATTTCCAATGGTCTCAATGCGGATCTGGTGGTTGTGGCAGCCAAGGACCCGACAGTGAAAAACCCATATGAGGCCCTGTCGCTATATGTAGTTGAATCCGGAACCCCCGGCTTTACTACGGGACGTCACCTTGAAAAAATGGGCATGTGGAGCCAGGATACCGCCGAGCTTTTTTTTTCTAAATGTCGCATTCCCAAAAAAAATCGGCTGGGCGACAAGGGTATGGGGTTTTCAATGCTGATGCAAAAGCTTCAACAGGAGCGTCTGATCTGTGCCATCATGGGTGTTGCCGGCGCAGAGTACATTCTGGAATGGACTATAAACCACTGCAAAGAGACTTTTGTTTCAGGAAAGCCGATTTCAAAATCCCAGGCAGTGCAGTTTGCCCTGGTGGAAATGGCCACAGACGTGAAACTGGGCCGGACTTTCCTCGACAAACTGGTTGCAGATCACATGGAGAATGTAGACATCATCGTTGAAACTTCCATGGCCAAATATTGGACCACCGAGATGCTGAATCGTATCGCCAACCGTTCCCTGGACCTGTGCGGCGACTTCGCTATGTCCGAAAAATGTCCAATTGTCAGGGCCTGGCGGGATGCCAAAATCATGACTATCTTTGCCGGTACCAACGAAATTATGAAGAATATTGCGGCCAAGTTTATGGGAATGTGAGGGCATAGCGCATGGAGCAGAGGGCATAGGGTAGATGACTGAGGGAATCGGGAATTTGGTGAATTCGGAAGTGGGAATTTTGATAATTGAGAATTGGGAATGCGGAAAGGTCAAAGGATAAAAAAAAAGGTTAACGGATTGGAGAAGGGCGATGGACGCCTGAGTTCGGGGATTGGAGGTCAGAATTCAGAGATCGGAGATAAGGGAGCAGAAAGACTAAAAGTAAGGGGTTTGCGCTGGTGACATTGAACATTATGTTCTATCGTCTTCCATACGAGCATAGCGATCTTCCCTCTTCGATCGGTTTTCTATCAACGATCCTAACCCTCTAAACAATCTAAGCGGTCAAAACGATTCAGGGGGCAAAATGAGAGAATATGATGCTGTCGTTATCGGTGCCGGAAATGGGGGTTTAACGGCGGCGGCCACCATGGCCCAAAAGGGTTTGAATGTACTGCTGCTCGAGCGGCACAACATTCCTGGTGGCGCCGCCACCAGTTTTTGCCGCGGCCGATTTGAATTCGAGGTGGCACTGCACCAATTGAGTGGATTGGGAACACCGGAAAAGCCAGGACTTTTACGGCTGCAATTGGATAAGCTGGGTGTGATGGATGATTTGGAGTTTGTCGAGATTTCAGATCTATACCATGTTGCCACGGGTGATGGTGTTCGGATTAGCCTCAAAACGAATCGTGAAGAAACGATCGCGGTGCTCAAGAACAGGTTTCCCCACGAGAAGGACGCCATTCAGCGATATTTTGATTTTATGGCAAGCTATGCCAATGATATGATCGGTGCCTTCATATTCAGAGATCCCGAACCGTCGCGAGCAAAATATCCCAACCTCTATCAATATGCCTTACGAAATTCCAAAGAAATTCTGGATGAATATTTTTCAGATTCACTTTTAAAAGCCATTCTCTCTGTTTATTGGGGCTACATCGGCGTACCTCCAACCCGCCTGGCATTTGCATATCTCGCGATGATATTCTTCCAATACATGGAATTTAAACCGTATCACGTAAAGGGTGGTTCTCAGGCCCTGTCGAATGCCATTCTAAACAAGTTTATCAGCAATGGTGGAACTGCTCGATTTAATTGCGGTGCCAAAAAGATTATGGTTCGTGACGGGCAGATTAAAGGC
>JASFSK010000556.1:0-3960 GCA_050114455.1 Desulfobacterales bacterium
CGGCAAACGATAAACTGTGGGGCTATTTGGCTAAAGGAGCCTTAATTGTGTCAAGTATGTACGAATAACGAACCAAGGCGGCCATGGCTCTGGCCGCCCTATCAGGAGATGGCAGAATTGGCACACCATAGTGTAAGAGTTTTTTTATGGCAAGATCTTGATGGTCTTGAAAGGTAAATCCTATCAGCGGTTTTCGATGCTTTTCAATCAAGCCTGCCATGGCTTTACCTTGATCGTCAAAAAGCTTCTCAGTCAATTGGGGCACATCCGCTTCGGCAAACCCCATCCCGATCATTGAGCGCCGAACGCTTTTGGTCGGCGCCAGGATATAGGCCAGCAATCCATCGGCTCCATCGTCTGCAAGAAGGGCATCGGGGATACCCTCAAAAAAATCCTGTGGATTTTTAGAAAAAGTCACGTCAACAGGATTGTTCAGGCTGCCGGTGTGAGGCACCATCTGTGCCAACCGGGCGAGGGTTTTTCTGGTTAGAGGCGGCAAATCCAGCCCGGCCCGACTGCTGGCATCAGCCGCCGCAGCACCAGGCCCTCCGGAATGGGTTTGGACGAGCACCCTGTTGCCACGGACTTGGGGGCATGCCCCCAGCACCCAGCAAAAGTCAAACAACTCGGGTATGGAATGGGCGCGAATAATCCCGCATTGTCTGAACACCCCCGCATAGAGCGGGTCCGGACCGGCCAGAGCGCCGGTATGAGAGAGCCCGGCACGTTTACCAGCTTCTGATCCCCCCACATAAAACGCCACGATGGGTTTATGGGGAACAATCGACCGCGCGGTTTCGATGAATTCCCGACCTCGCCGAATGGTTTCAAGATAAAGCCCGATGACCCGGGTATGCGGACAGTCTGCCAGATGAACCATGCAATCGACAACATCCAGGTTGGCTTCGTTGCCCACGCTGATACCGCTGGAAAATCCAAGGCCGTAACGGTCTAAGTATCCAAACAATTGGGTGATCAGGCTGCCGCTCTGGGAAGCCAGTCCAATATATCCTGGCCGGCCTTCAAAGGGAAGAAAGGTGACATTGAAGTTGTGATGGGGGTTGGCGACGCCCAAACAATTCGGCCCCAAAAAGCGCATGCCGTATTGGCTGGCGATCGTCAGCAGCTTTTTTTCCAGCTCAACCCCTTCCCCGCCGACTTCTTTGAATCCACCGGACACCACGATTGCATGCTGGATACCCTTCTGGCCGCATGCCTCCATCACCTGGGGCACGATGTGGGTCGGCAATACCAGAACCGCCAAGTCAGGCACTTCCGGCAATTGGTTGACACTCTGATAGGCGGCAAGATTCAGGACGCATTTCTCAATCGGGTGGATCGGATATATTCTCCCATCATATCCAGAGGATATCAGCGAGTGCAGTTGATTGGTTCCCATGGCAGTATACCGATTGGAAGCCCCGAAGAAAACAATGCTGCCTGGATTAACAATCGGATATAGTGGACTTTGGTCGATGGATTCCGGCATGATTTCCTTTCCCGATTTATGGTCTAATTTGTATTCATTGGTACAACAGAGTCGCTTTAATGTATCAATGAATACAATTTAATTCCGTCACCATTCTTACAGGACAATCTACCCTCTTCCTCTAGATACCTCAAATGTGATATGGCTTCCCCGGTGGCAAACCATCTTTGGGCGACCGGGAAATCATCCCAGGAATCGGCTTTGATGTCCCAAGTCATACGGGCGGCAATTTGAAATGCGTTCAAATCCATCGTTTCAAGGATGGTTATCACTTCGGCTAATCGCAGGGCATGATGCTGTTTAAGCTCAGCAATCAGGCATCTTGGATTAGATGATTGATCAACAAAAGTCAACCGTTGAATCAACATTGGAAATTTTATTTTGGGTCGACTTCGGATGGATTCACAGTGCTGTTGTTTAAATTTGCAGTAGAGCGTTTGGCAGAATAACGTTATGCTATCGGCAGTTTTGCACTGCTAGTTTAAATAGGAATAGCACCCCAGCCGGTTTATTCCAAACGCTATGATTGATGTTTTATGAAAGCAAGCAATTATTATTGTATTATTTCGTACAATATACTCGCGGTGCGTCCTAGCAGGATTGTATTGATTAATACAATGCAGATGAGGAAAGCCACCCAAATCTATCTTCTGAGGGAATTTCTGGCAACCTGCGCTTCACTGGATTCCGGGTATTTTCGGCAGAGCAGCTGCAGGCACTGATCGCCTTGGCGATTCATGCCTTTCTGACGATAGGCACGGGCAAGTCTTAGCAATGCCGGCGGAATTCCAGGCGCCTCCGGCATCTTTTTGACCAGAGGAGCGAGAATTTTCACCGCATTTTCTAGATGCCCTGAGGAGGAAAATATAGCACTTAGTTGGAGATAAAGCTGGGCCGAAAGGCGGGGATGGCGCGTGAGGCCTGAATATTCCAGGTAAATTTTTTTGGCTTTTTCATAACTTTCATGGCTGCGGCTCAGCTGGAATATCAATTTTCTAGCAGTCTGGTGGAATTCTTCTGTTTCAGGCTCTAATTTGGCAATGTTAAAGAGGTGCGTCAGTGCATCGATATTTTGTGGATCTTTGGCAAGCACCTGGCCAAGTAGTTGGCGTGCATTTTCCATATCCAGTTCGGCGATATGCTTTAACGCCTTTTCCATTCGTAGAGCGATGTCATTCTCGGGCGCTTCATCAAACACCATATTGTCAGGTGGAGAAGAGAATTTAAAGAAAAAAAATCCGATCGATGCGCCGCCCATCAGTCCGCCAATGTGGGCCACATAGGCCACCTGCTGGGCGTTTCCAAAAAACAGCTGAAAAAATTCATTTCCGAGCCAAATCGGTAGAAGGATAATCGCCGGAACTTTTAAATAGTTAAAATAAAAACCAAGAGAATAAAAAATCTTGACCCTTTTTCTCCCGAATAGCACCGCAAAGGCCCCCATCAATCCTGCGATTGCGCCGGAAGCGCCCACAACCGGTATGGTGCTCGTCGTGTAGCTCAGCCAAAACACCCACGCTGCGATAATCCCGCCGAGAATGTAAAGCCCCAGGTAACACAAACGGCCCAATCCCGTCTCCAGCATACAGCCGACAATCCATAAAAAAATCATGTTGCCAAACAAATGACCGGCGCTGCCGTGCAGAAACATGTAGGTGAAGGACGTTAAAATCGATTTGTATGCGGGACGAAAGCCGTATTGGCGGGAAATTATCTGAGACCGTTTGTGTTCATATTCAGATTTTAGATATTTCCATTCGGCATATTGGGGATCCGTGGCCACAATAATCTCATCATTGTTAAGCTTTTTGAGAAAACCGGAATCCCGTTCCATTTCAAAATAATATCCAGCAAGCGTATCATCATCGAGCTGTTGGATTTCCAAAATATCCGCCGCCCCAGCATCGTTGCCTTCGCGGTAGGCAACGTAGCGTGGTAGTTCAATGTCCGCCAGACCCGAATCAAAATAGAAATGGGACACCTCGGATTGTAATTCGGATTCATCTGCCTGAACGAAAAAAAATACCAGGCAATTAAGCAAGATGAGTCCAATGGTAACAAAAGGTGGATTGCGCCAACTGATTTTGCCGGTAAGTGGGATGATGAACATGAGTATTTATCGGAAAGGCGCTAGCAGAACTTGAGGCATTTCGGCTGGAATGTTTAGCAATAAAATTCAGAACGGAGACATTTCAGATCTCACAATTTAGTATAAAAATGGCTGTATTTTTGGACATTTTTATGTCTCGGCGTGAATCTATCTTTCATCAATCGGCACATAGCCGGTTTCATTTGGCCCCGTGTAGATTTGGCGAGGTCGGTTGAGTTTCCAATTGGGGTCATCGATGCTCTCCTTCCACTGGGCGATCCATCCTGGAAGGCGGCCGATGGCAAACATGACAGTGAACATTTTGGTGGGTATTCCAATGGCTCGCAGGACAATCCCGCTATAAAAATCAACGTTGGGATAC
>JASFSK010000557.1:0-3958 GCA_050114455.1 Desulfobacterales bacterium
TGGCTCTATAATCGAATCGTCGGTATCGAGAATATGAAACTGGGGTAATTTCTCCGCCCAAACACCTGTCAAGCGACTGTTTTCAGTTGGCAAAGACAACTTACGAACCTGAAGGTGCTGTTTTTCTGGGCGGATAAATTAGTAGAATGGTTGATTAGTTGATTGCTTGAAGATTTAGTAGATTCGTTAAATGGATAAATTGTTGATTGGTTTAGATTGCTGGAATCAAATTATTAAAATAGGATTTATTCCTTTTTTTTAATTCCGCACTCCGAATTCCGAATTCAAAATAATCCGTGCATCCCTGCGAAAAAATCTGACCAAGCAGGGAGTAGGAGTAGATTCGGGATAGGAAAAAGCTAACAGCAAACGGATTATTATCATGCCTTTGCCTACATATGCCGGTCGGCTTGAAAAAACGTGGTATTACACGTTCAGGATTATCTGCGGGCTGATACTGTTTTTTTTAATTGCGCCGATTGTGGTTCTGATTCCGCTTTCATTCAATGCCGAGCCTTATTTTACCTTTACCCACGGGATGTTGACCCTCAAGTCGAACGCCTTTTCAACCAGATGGTACCAGGATATCCTTAACAATCCGCAATGGATTCATTCCATTAAAAACAGCATCATTATTGGATTTTTTGCCACAATTTTGGCAACCTTCTTCGGCACCCTGGCAGCCTGGGGTCTGAGCCGACGCCAGACACCGTTTCGAGTGCCGTTGATGGGGCTTCTGATCTCCCCGATGATCGTGCCGTTAATCATCACGGCCGCCGGCATGTTTTTCTTCTATTCAAAGGTCGGACTGGCCCAAACCTATCCAGGGCTAATCCTGGCGCATACCGTTCTGGGCATTCCCTTTGTAATTATCACGGTGACCGCCACCTTGATGGGATTCGATCAGGATTTAATCCGTGCCTCGGCCAGTTTGGGGGCCAATCCGGTAACCACTTTTCGCAAAATCGTAATGCCCCTGATTCTGCCAGGCGTCATTTCCGGTGCGCTCTTTGCCCTGGTGACCTCTTTTGATGAAATTGTGGTGGTATTGTTTCTTTCCGGATTTGAGCAGCGCACCATTCCGCGTCAAATGTGGGTCGGTATTCGGGAGCAAATCAGCCCGACCATTCTAGCAGTGGCAACCATCCTCATCGCGGTGGCTGTTGCCCTGCTGACAGCAGTCGAACTGCTGCGGCGCCGTTCGGAACGTCTGCGGGGAATTCAAGCCACATAGGGTCCGTATCATCTGATTTTCTTGAATACCGTCCGGTGCATCAGAAAAGAACTAAGTGGTTGAATAAAGAAAATCACAAGCACCAAATAGCAAATCCCAAACAAACTGCCCGTGGCCCCCTTTCAAACAGGAGGGAAAAGTTTGGGATTTGGGGCATTGGATATTGAGATTTATTTGGAATTTGAGATTTGGGATTTGAGATTTAACGGATTGTTGACCGAAAGAAGGAACGCAAAATTCAAAACCACGGCTCAAGGTAAGAAGTCCAGGGCGCGGCAATCTTCCGAAGTCCATCCAACATTTATTTTTTCACCCCTGCCGATTTTAAGACGGCTGGCGGCATTGGGTACTTTGACGATAAACTCATCGTTACCGCAGACATCGATGCGCGTCCGTAAATGGTCGCCCAGGTAAATCAATTCTTTGACCGTTCCTTCAAAAATGTTTTCAAGACTTCCCGCGGCAGGATCGAGTGTGACTCTTTCAGGGCGCAGAGAGAGGGTGGTTCGACCGCCGATCCGGTTGACATTAACTTTCAGGGCCTTGACGATTTCACCGCTGTCAACCCTAACGATGCATCGATCCCCCGCAATCTCCGTCACCTCGCCGGAAATTTTGTTGTTTTCACCGATAAACTGTGCCACAAAGGCGTTTTCAGGTTCTTCGTAAAGCACATCCGGCGTAGAAAGCTGCTGGATGACGCCGTCATCGAACACGGCGACCCGATTGGACATGGTCATGGCTTCACTCTGATCGTGGGTCACATAGACCACCGTTACATTCAAGGCTTCATGAATATGCTTGATCTCGTATTGCATCTGTTCGCGCAGGTTTTTGTCGAGGGCACCCAACGGCTCATCCATCAGCACGAGCTGGGGTTCGAATACAAGGGCCCGCGCCAGTGCCACCCGCTGCTGCTGTCCGCCGGATAACTGGGCCGGAAACCGTCCTTCGAATCCACTAAGCTCGACCATATCCAACGCTCTGTTGACCCTTTCTTTTATCTCGCGCTTCGGAGTCTTCCTGACCTCGAGGGGGTAGGATAAATTCTCACTGACTGTCATATGGGGGAACAGGGCATAATTCTGAAACACCATGCCGATATTGCGTTTGTGAGGCGGAATGTTGCCAATTGGCTGTTCATCCAGATAGATTTCCCCGTGGGTCGGTGTTTCAAAACCGGCCAGCATCATAAGGGTAGTCGTTTTGCCGGACCCCGATGGGCCCAGCATGGTGAGAAATTCACCCTTGGCAATTTCGAGGTTAAGATTTTTGATAACCAGTATTTCGCCGTCGAAGCTCTTTTCTATTTTTTCGAAACGGACAAATGCATTGCCGTTATTGTCTGCAGGGTCTGCCATGGATGAAGTTCCTTCCCACTAGAGCGAGACTGGGTACAAATCCGGCCCCTTTCATGGTAGATAAATGGATATCAGAGAAAATTAATTCTTGTTTTAATTTTCTTTAGATACTAAAAGTTGTTGTTTAACAAAAGGCTTACAGCACTGTTTTAATAAGGATTAGAGAAGTTGGCCGTCAGTGTCAAGCTAAAAATTTGCAAGGTTGGAAGACACACTGCCAGAGCGTTTGTCAAAATAACACTCCGATGACGGTGGATCAGCTATTTTTTCCGGCTTATCATGATGCCCTTGGTTTAAAGCAAGCGCCCGAATATTATTTTTGCGTTAAACTATACAACATAGCGGTTTTCACTAGTTGCTTCCCGCTGAAATCGTTTTAGGAACCACCAGAGTCTGCTGTGAATCAAGCGGAGCAATTTTATGACAACCGCTTTAGCTGGTCTGAAAAATATGCCCTGGATTTATTCAGATTGCTTCAATACTGGGAGATCGACCATGCACGATTTATTCAAAGAACGAATTTTAGAATTTCAGAAACGCATTGCCGACGAAGGTGTCGATCTGGCTGTCATCGACGATCCCGATAGTATCTACTTCCTAACGGGATTTTGGGGTTACCTGGGAATGGATTTCGGCCGGCCGACAATACTGGTAATTCCCGCAACAGGTGCGCCCACCCTCATAACTCCCGCACTGGAGGCCGAAATGGCGGCCAGTATGACGTGGATTGAGGACATTAAACAGTGGACAGACGGTTTGGACGGTGAGTGGCGAACCCTTCTCGACAATGTTATCGGGGATTTGAATGGCTCCCGGGTCGGGGCCGAACCGTTTAAATCCCATCCGATAGTATCCGCCTACCTGAGGCATAAGCTTTCCAAATCTTCCTTAACGGATATATCGAACGCATTGGCGGAGATGCGCATGATCAAGAGCGTCGCAGAAATAGATGATATGCGCAAGGCCGGCAAAGTCGCGGTTGCCATGTGTGAAGCGGCCGTACAAACAATTGCCGAAGGAGTGCCCGAGTATGAAATTTCGCTGGCGGGAATTGCAGCCGGAACGCGCAAAGCAGCGGAATTGATGGCCGCAGGAAAATTCGAGAGATTTTACTCACCGATGATCTACAATCTTCAAATCCTTCAATCCGGTCCCGACCTTGCCATGGTGCATCGCCGGCCGACGCTGCGCCGGCTTGAAAAGGGCGATCCGGTCTATATGTGCTTCTGTCCCTTCACCCTTTATAAACAGATTAAACTGGGCTTTGACCGGGAGTACTTTGTTGGATGTGTCTCCGATGAACATGCCCGCATCTATGAGATCTCCCTTAAGGCCCAGGCAGCGGCGTTGGAGGCAATTCGGC
>JASFSK010000558.1:0-3946 GCA_050114455.1 Desulfobacterales bacterium
GGTTCCCGGCATATAGCCGAGCGGGATTTGTTGACCCAGAACAGATTCGGCTGTCTGCTGCATCGCCGCAACCAGGGGGTGGCCCGCATCGATTTCGCTGGGTTCAATCCAGTCCAAAGGCGTTTTCTCGAACTCCATCGCCACCTCGAGGTCGGGGTCTTCGCGCCGAAGTGTTGCGAGCCAGCCATTAATATCCTGTTCGACTCTCCGGCGGGTCATTCCGGGCAGGGTCCTTAAGTCACACGAAAATTCAGCGCTGCCGGGATAGACGCCGTAATATACGCCACCCTTGACGACCACCCCAACGTTGAGGGTGGGTCCTTGGGGACAAAGCCTATGGGCCTGGTGCCGGATCCTGGGCAAAAGCTCTTGGGCCATCCGGCTCATCACCCCCGCCATCTTCACGCTGGCGTTGACCGAAGGCTGAATATCGGATATGCTACTGTGCATCTGGGTGCCGCCGACTTTAATCTTAAAGCAGCAATTTCCCCGTGAGAGCAGACACAGCTGCTCCCACTCCCTGCTGATGCCAGCCGGCTCACCCAACAAGGCAGCATCGGCCTTCAGCAGGCCCTGCTCCACCAGGTAGTCCATCCCGAATTCGCTGCCGGCTTCTTCGTCGGCGGTAAAGGCCAGCCACAAATGACCGGCCAGGGAAGCATCCACCGATTTCAGGGCCGCGGCGGCATAGATCATTGCCGCCACGGCAGCTTTCATATCACCGCTCCCTAACCCATATAGGCGGTCGTCTTTGACCTGCCCCCGGTACGGGTCGCAAACCCACCGGTTTCTATCGCCCGCCGGTTTGGTGTCCAGATGTCCGCTCAGGACCACGGACGGCCCGTCATCCTGACCGGCCAGGTGGTAAATAACGTTGGGCCGGTGCGGGGCTTTGGCTTCGATCACGGGATCGGCCAGGCCAAGATCTTTCATGCGCTCCAGGACCAGATCGGCCACTGCCATTTCTTCTCCCGGCGGATTGGGGCTGGGCGCTGCAATTAACTGGCGGGTGAACCGGAACAGTTCAGCGGAGTGTTTTTCCAGGTATAAAAGGATGCTTTTCCTGTTTATAACATACCGTTTCTTATTAGCAATCGTTTTCATTTGTGCTTAACAGTGAGACTATGTTTCATGAAAAATATTGGGAACAATAATCCGGTTCCACTCACTAATAATGCAGTAGCTGCGAAAAGCCCAGGGCGGGATATTGCTGACGGAGATCTTCATAACGGGCCAATTCAGACCCTAGAACAGGCTCAGGGTCAACAACAGAAAAATACCTTTGCGGGGCAGGCTGTCTGATTTTGCCCCAACCGTTCGGCAGGAATGGATAACCAAGTTATGCCTTGGCCAGAAAGTTTCCGATTCTTTCCATGGCTTCTTCCAGGATAGACATCTCCGCCGCACAGCAGATGCGCACAGCACCCTCGCCGCCATTACCGAAGGCAATGCCGGGGGCGACCGCCACCTTGGTTTTTTGGAGCAGCGTCAATGCAAACGAATTAGAGTCCTCCACGCCCTCGATCTGCGGAAATAGATAAAATGCCCCCTCCGGTCTGGCAACCGTAACCTCCGGCATCGAATCGAGTGCCTCAAAGCAAAAGTCTACCTTTTCGTGAAGTGAATTTACCATGGCAAAAATTTCTTTTTCACCCTGTTTCAGTGCCGTCTCTCCGGCCCGCTGAATCATGGACGGTGCGTGGGAAACAATAAATTCATTGAGTTGGGTTGCCTTTTTGATTAGATCTTGACGGGCCACAACCCATCCCAGGCGCCAACCGGTCATACAGTAGCTTTTTGAAAAAGACTGGACGACGATGACGGCATCTTCCCGCGTACACAACCGCAGGATGGAGGGCGCCACCGAACCA
The DNA here is from genome assembly GCA_050114455.1 of Desulfobacterales bacterium. Taxonomy (GTDB): domain Bacteria; phylum Desulfobacterota; class Desulfobacteria; order Desulfobacterales; family JAFDCJ01; genus JAFDCJ01. The sequence goes on from JASFSK010000558.1 coordinate 1,872, forward strand.
TTGTAATAAATCCGTTCATAGACTTCATCGGCCAGCAGCCACAGTTTGTTGCGGCGGCAAAAATCCAGCAGGGCCTGCTGTTCCGTTGGATCTGCGACCCATCCCAACGGGTTGGACGGCGAAGCGTAAATCAGCAGTCTGGTTTTAGGCGTAAGCGCATTTTCCAGGGAGCCAAAGTCTATTCCATAGCGATTGTTTTGCCAGACCAGTGGTATTTCTTGAGGAAATCCCCCGAACAGGCTGACAATGGCCGAACCGTTCGGCCAATTGGGCGTCAGTACGATGGCCTCGTCGCCGGGGTCGATCACACAGCGAATGGAAACATTCAACGCCTGCACCCCAGAGGCGGTAATGACGATCTGATCGGCCGGATTTAGCTCGATTTGATGAAGATCGGCATACTTGCCGGCAATCGCCGCCCTAAGGCCGGGCAGACCGGCATTCTCGGTATAAAAAGTGTACCCCTCATTCATCGCCTGATAAGCGGCATCTTTCAGATACTGCGGCGTCTGCAGGTTGGATTCTCCAAAATGAAGCTTCAGAACCCCTTCCATGGGAAACGCCACGTCAGCTATCGCGCGAATTTTAGACGGGGTTACTCGCGCCACGCTCGGCGCAAGAGAAATATTGTGCATATTGGGGGCCTTTCTTTGTTTTGCAATGATGAGCTATCACGACTGTTTTTACTTTAAATCGAATTGTAATTTCATACTTGTTATGGCGAAATTTTCTCTTTAAACCAAGTAATAATGATATGCGCATCATTGCTCTCACTGCCAGTATCATCATAGCGGATCAAGCTGTCATGGGCTTGGTCTATGGTTCGACAATCTAAGAGAAAAGGGTCATGTCTTCATTCTCGATAGATTTATTTGCTTCTCGAATCGCGAACCATCTTTTTTTGCTTGCCCCATCCGCCGGAGGTGGGTTAGATCTCCATAGCTCGGTGGAGGATATATGTCAAGAATGAAGACTTGACCTTTTTTTCTCCAAATCGGCTTATGATGAACAGTGATCGTTTGATTTGCCCCCAGGGTGGTCGTATTTAGGATGGGAACAGCGGGGGATGGGTTGGCTTTGGACCAAATCTGACCCAAAAAGAAGATTCGCTGATCAATTGAATAACAGTGGTTTTTTGAGGATGAACTTAAAACGGCCGCCAATTTTGGGCTCGCCATCTTTGAACTTTATACTGCCCCCACCTTCCAGGCAAATATCGTAATTTCTTGTTAATGAGTAATATGCCAATCCACCCAAAACCATGATTGCAAATGCTGCGACGTTGGGCGCCCAGGTAATGCTGGGTGCGGCATTTGGCGGCACATTGGGCATAGCAACTGTGGCTTCCCCACCAGCACTGGCGCTCATCTCTGCCGCTGCTTGGAGATCTTCAGATCTAACTTTCTGAAATCGCGTAATTTTCTTGGCTAGTCTGTCATTTCCGATAATGATGGTCGGCGCCCGATGCTGTATGGCTTTTTTCAACTCTTCCTTGGTGTTGACCGTACGTTCCATATTAAAAGTCTCCGTGTTTGAGAATCATCCCTTAATGGATTATTGGCAAGAATTGAAACATTCTTGAGCTTTATTTTAGGTATTTGATTGCCGGAATCGATTGGAATTTATTTAGAATTTTTTATATTTATTTCATCGGCTGATGAAAGAAGAGCAGTCAAGATTTTGTAGGAATGCGTCAATTTATTATAAGAGGAGATGGAAAAAGCTTATTCAAAGGAGGTCGGATTTTAATCGGCGAGGTTCTTGTGGTTTTAATTCATCAGATCAAATGAAGCGCCCCCCGGACCAGGAATCTTTGAGGGATGAGGTATTTTATTAAATCCTTTATAAATGCCTCTGTCGAAATAAAGGGCTGTAATTTAATTAATTCGGTTGACAATATGTAGGGATATGTATTTGTGTTACGTATAGATTATTTACTTAAAGAAGTTATGTTCCAGGAGTTAAGTCAAAATGTCCGTCAGAGTTCAAGTCATTTTGAATGAGGAGGAAGTGACTCGATTTAAATCACAGAATGATATCTTGGTCCAACCAAGTCTGCATTGCGTGGGTCAGCC
>JASFSK010000559.1:0-3945 GCA_050114455.1 Desulfobacterales bacterium
GTTGGTGGCGCTGACCGGCTGCCTGCGCGGCATGCAGTGCGGGCGCAGCGCATCCGCCGTGGGCCAGGCAACGACATCGGCGGTGGTCACCGGAATCGTTTGCATTACCGTCGCAACGGCCATCATCACGGTGTTGTGTAGTGTGCTAGGACTTTAACCTCATAAAAACAACTCTGAACGAGGCGGTTCTTGAAGGATTGTGATTTAACGGAAGAAATTTATGAAATTCCAAATAACAAATCGCAAATACCAAACAAAAGTCAATGACCAAAATTCTAAATTCTAAACGAGGATATGATCTTGGAGATATGACAGTCCAGATATGTTTTGGTCATTGGATATTGGAATTTGAGATTTATTTGAATTTTGGTGCTTGAGATTTGGGATTTTACTAGGTTCTCGGACGAGGTTTCAGTTCTCGTACTTCTCACCCTTACACCTGACACCCGACACCTGAAACCTTATATAAAGGAGACATCCTCATGAGTAAGCCAATCGGTAAACCAATCATCGGTGCGTTTGTCGTGGGTGCGGTGGTCATTGCAGTGGCCGGGCTTTTCGTTTTAGGCGGCGGCGAATTTCTGAAAGAAAAATACATGCGGGTGATGTATTTCGATGGCTCCGTCAAAGGGCTGAAGGTGGGAGCACCGCTGACGTTCCGGGGGGTTAAAATCGGCACGGTTTCAAATATCGCGATCCGTGCAAATACGGAAGACTTGACGACGCGCATCCCGGTTATTGTTGAGATAGACCCCGACAATATCGAAACAACCGGTGGTCATCTTGACGACCAACTTCCGCGCTTGATTAAACGCGGCCTCAGGGCCAGGCTGGAGCTGCAAAGCATGGTCACCGGCCAGCTGCAGATAGAGCTTGATTTTATGCCCGATACCAAGGCCAGACTGATGGGGGGTAAAACGAAGTATGCTGAAATTCCGACTGTCCCCTCCACTCTGTCGAAGTTCGCTAAGGAGCTGGAAAAAATCCCTTTACCGGAAATTGCTGGTAGATTATCGGCCATACTCGCTAGCGTAGAAAAATTTATGGACAATCCCGCTTTGGAACAAAGCGTTAATAATCTAAACCAGACGATTTTAGATTTGCAAAAACTGGTGAAAGATGTGGTCCGTCATGTTAATCCACTTTTGGGCTCAGCCACAACAGCCATCGGCCATGCCGATGAGCTGGTACTCAATGTCAATAAGCAAATCGATCCGCTCGCTGCCGACCTCAAGAAGACCGCCGCTGCCGTGACGGGTGCTGCCGATGTTGCCCGTCCGGCTATAAGAGAAGTTGACAAGGCTTTTGACAACATCGCGGCCCTTACTGGTAAAGGGTCAGAAGAGCGCAGACAACTGGACCGCACCCTCAAGGAGCTTCAAGCAGCGGCCCGTTCCATCAAGGTTTGGGCGGAATACCTTGAGCGGAATCCCGAAGCGTTGATCCGCGGCAAGGGTAGATCAAAAAGGAGGTGAAAAAATGAAGATGTCTTCATTGAGACCAACACACCTGGCAATCTTTATCTGCTGGCTGGCCTTGGCGGGCTGTTTGGGAGGCCCATCGGCCCCGACCAACTTTTATATGCTCAGTCCTTTAAGTGCATCACAGGCAGGGATGTCGGCGGCAACCGCCGAAGATCGCATCCGAATCGGCCTAGCAACCGTGGTGGTTGCCGAATACTTGAATCGAAACGAGATCGTCGTCAACCTGGACAATACGGTCTATCAGCTGGCAGAGTTTAATCAGTGGGCCGAGCCGCTGAGCGATAACTTAACCCGGGTACTTGCGGAAAATCTGGAAAATATGCTGCGCGAGGATTCCATTACTGTTTTTCTCTCTTCGGACAGCTCGATTCCGGCTGATTATCGCTTGGAAATTGATGTGATCCGCCTGGACGGCAATTTAGGGGATCAGGCTACCCTCGTCTCCCAATGGGCCCTATTGGAAGCCGAGGAAGATAATATGAAACTGATGCGACGATCCCAATATCAGGAACCGGCTGCCGATGACACATACAAAGCACTGGTATTGGCAAAGAGCCGGACCATTGAAAAATTGAGCCGCGACATTGCCGCTGGCATCAGAAAGACGCTGGCGAAATAGGACTGAGGTCAATGAATAGGTTTCAGGTGTCAGGTGTCAGGTGTCAGATGACAAAAGAAGGAAGGTGAGAAGGGGGGAGAAAGCAGGAGTGAGTGACGAGGTCCAGGATAATCGAATGTGGTGGATGGATGATAAACAGACACCGATCTTCTATAGCTGGCTAAGACTGGTATTTTCGCATAGAGGGATCTGGTGTTTTTTGCCAGGTATATTGGGCGCATTTTTCGTATATTGGGCTGAAGCGAAAGGTTACCAGGCTTTAATCCTTAAAGAGCATCAGGAGCGTATAGCCATCGGTCTGATGGGTGTTGCGACCGTACTTTTTCTGATGCGCGCGCTTTGCTACCGGATGGAGATTGACTTCATCCTGGCGGTCATGTCTGTAAACTTTCTTCGTCGCGAAATACATTTTGTCGGGACTGATAATGGGGTGGTTATCGTTGCCGGTTTAGTTTTAATCTGGATTTTGATCCGCAAAAACCAGATTTGGGTAGTGAACAACAAGTATTTTCCATATCGCACTCTCCGAGGCGTAGGATCTACGAGCCGGAGGCCAGGTCGGGCTGAAACCCCTGTTCGGAGAAGATCTTATCACGCCCGATAATGTCCAAAAAAAGAGCTAATTTCATAATAATATACGACATCTCAATTCTGGAGAAAAGTGACCTCATCATATTGAAACTTGTTCAATCAAAGAGTTCAGTTTTCTCGACAATGGTCCCCTTAACGCTTACGGCTGCGGCATGTCGATCGTTCTGGTGGTGAGCTTTTAGAGTGGAATGTTCTGGGCTTTGAGTAATTCTATGCTTTTGAGAATATTTTTTTTATCCACCAACTGGTCAGTAACAAATTTATGCACAATGCTTGAAAGCAGGGTCTGATAAGGCAGACCCTCACTATCAGCACGTAATTTCAATTGTTCTATATCATGTGTTTTGAGTCGTAGACTAATGTTCTTTTTTTTATTAGCCTTTTGAATAATATTTTCAATTGATGCTCTTTTATTTTTACTGACAGTCGTCCATGACTCTATGTTTTCTTCAATTGCTTGTTCAAATTTGTCTAATTTTGAATTCATGGTTTCACCCTGTGTTTTTTTAGATAATTTTCTACTCGGGTATGCTGTTTTTAAAATTATATTTGAATTTTCGTCAATCAAAAAAGGCACAGCATAAACATAATTATTTAGATAAATTACAAAAATTTGTTGGTCCGTTCTTGATGGATTTTCTAAAATATCAAGATAGCCTTTTCGCAATATAATTTCAGATATCTGTTCAAAGGAAATCTGTCGTTCAAGCTTTAATTTTATGTTTTTAGTATCATCCCAGATAATCATGTTCTGCCAAGATAAAATTTAATATTATACTCATCTAAGGTCTTATGTATATTCAATGTATATTCATTTTGGTTAATTTTGTCAAGTTTTTATAATATTTTATGGCAAATTATCCACGCTGCCATACGCAAAAATGAATATCAATCCCAGACAAAGAAGATGATTAATGGGAAATTTTGGAGCATTCCTGAAGGCGTTCCCCAGAGCAGGGTGGCATTCTGCCCGATGTTTGCCCTGCTTCAGAGGTGAAATTTTAATTAGCCTTTGCATTTTAAAAAAAATCTTCATCATGAAAACACAAAATTCAGAAAGCACGAAATCTATCTTGGCCCTTTTTCGTGTTTTCGTGATTTTTTGTCTTTTTACGTATCGGCCTGTCTAGGTTAGGATAAAACCATGCACTTTTTTTCTGTATTCACATCTCTGACACTGGTACATGTGCTGATCATCATCGGCGTGTCCCTTCGAGTTATCCAGATGCGGCTTCCGGTGGCGACAGCCCT
>JASFSK010000560.1:0-3924 GCA_050114455.1 Desulfobacterales bacterium
ATTTTAATGTCTGCTCGATATCGGCTAGGATCGCAGGATCGGAACGGTCTTGAGTTTCCCTTACTTCGATATCGTTGTGAACGGCGATGACCCCTTTAACGCCCTTGGCCAGCGTTTCGGCCAGCATTTTTTCAGGCCGGGAATCCACCTGACCGCTTAAAGTGGCTTCGAATGCATCCACCCGGACGGTAATCTCATAGGTCTCTGTTGCCGGGTTGAACAAAATGGCCTCTTCGATGTCCTTTTCGATTTGAATATCGGTGCGCATAAATGTCGGCACCATCTCGATCCGATCGACAACGCTCTTGACGCCCTTGACGGCCTGGGCAATTTTTACGGCCCGTTGGCGGGCTAAAATATTGTCGACCCGGCCCGTCAGGGTGACGATCCCGTCGGCCGTCGTGACATCGATTGGGTCGAATGGAACCGCCGGGTCGGATATCAACTCTTTTTCGACGGCATCGGTGATGGCCGTATCTCCCAAAGCCGTCGCCGCAGAGACAGGCTCATCTAAAAACATCCATCCAATCAGGACTGCTGTCAGAATCGTTACAAAAGTGGTCGACTTTTTTTTGGCAATCGACGGTCGGTTTTTCTTTTGAATCATTTTTTTGCCTCCTTGAATCATTTTTTGCATCCCATGGGCATCCCGGGCCATACGGCCGGCTTCATCGTGGTCGAAAAAGCAAAAAGGTCCTTTTGCCTTGTTCCCACCATCTAACAGAGTAATCGATTCGATTACAATGGGGTCTAGAATGTAGTTGCGGGATGAGGAAGCGGTAAATGACCTATTTCGAGAATGGTTCGTGACCTTCATCTCTTGACGGTATGATTTTCAGACTTTAGATTAATACATTAGTAATAATTTTTTTCATTCTATGGCAAAACATATTCGCCACCAAGCCACTAAGTCACAAAGGAAGATCCTTGCAAACAGTTTTTCTTTGTGCCTTTGGGTCTTTGTGGCAATTTTTCCGGTTTATCCGGGTTAGGTAATACAGGGTAGTGTATATTTCATTATAGTATCAACAATTTCCAACATGGCGTTCTCACCACAGATCATATAGAGCTACGCATGCAGCTTTTTTTGCCGTAAGACCGAGGCAAACCAAAAAGCATCACAATGGAGAAGTCTATGATCGAGCAATATCGTGAAGGCAGCTTTATGAAAATTGGCAGCAGGCGCTATCACAGCGATCTTAAAATCATTGACGGACGGGTCAAGCGGCGCTGGTGGCGGGATCAGGGCCACCGGCTGCAAACCGAAGATATTTCTGATATTTTGGATGTCAAACCGGAGATACTTGTCATCGGTACCGGATATGCCGGTAATATGCGCGTGCCGGATGCAGTCCGAACCGCCATTGAAAGCAATAATATCGACGTCATCACTGAAAATACTGCCGAGGCAACCGACAACTTCAACCGGCTGTACGCTGAAGGCAGGCACGTCGCCGGAGCGTTTCACCTGACCTGTTAATGTTTTGCTGTGCTCAAATCGATGGAAGCGTCTAAAGAAATAATGTCACACGCCTTTGACGTGATATTCGCGTGGCTGCGATCCCATCAGAACATCCTGGGATGGGCGGGTGTCTTTTCCCTGATCATGATGGTCGCAACGCTGTTGGCGACACCCTTGATCATCGTCTTGCTGCCGTCCCGATATTTGAACGAACAAAAAGACCGGCTGTCGGAAATCCAGTCCTTCTGGCGCTGGCCGTATCTGATCGTCAAGAACATGATCGGAGTTCTCCTGGTGCTGGCGGGTCTGGCCATGCTGGTCTTACCCGGTCAGGGCCTGCTGACACTGGCAATCGGCCTGGGTCTGACGAACTTTCCGGGCAAACGCAGCCTGACCCGCCGCCTCATTGGGCAGCCCTGGGTCCTGCGGACGATCAATCGGTGGCGTGCCAAAGCGCACAAAGACCCCCTAGAGGTGCCGGATCCTGCTACCGGCGATTGAAACGCCGGCCTCTCTCTCTTCGAATTGCAATCTCTATTTTCCGGCCTGTACATCTCACGGGGGCTGCAGGCGGAGCTGGAAGCCGGGCCGCAGGGCCTTTGAGGCGACGGCTGGGCCCGGATTAGGTATCGATCAGCTTTCTTTTACCATCGGTTGGTCACAGCAGACAAGTTCACCACCGCCGGCCTCTTTGACCTCGACGACCATGCCGCAGACATCACATCGATAAACGTCACCGGTCTCTGCCATAGGGAACACCTCCTTTCGCAAATTTAATTTGTGCCACGATACGCTTTTGCGCCAAGGGATGAAATGGGGTCCATTGGGTATATGTGATGAAAAGGGACGGTATGATCGAAAAGGCTCAAGGCCAAAGGCGGAAAAAACCGGAAAAATAAAGTCCGGTTATCTACGAAGCCCAAGTAAAAGGTATTTCGCTTTCCTCCCCCCGGCGGGAGCTCCGCCGAAAGCGTGGTCAAAAATCCGCCTCTGTCGCGCGCGCAAGGGATTGAGGGAGATATATACAGTCTATCCCGGGCCGGAATACATTCAATCCAGTATGGTTTTAAACGCTTTAAACGTATATTTGTAAGTGCAGACAACGTCAGATGGATAATCTAGATGGCGAAAGTATAAGGAGAAGGTCCATGTTTTGTTACCAATGTGAACAGACTGCTAAGGGTACGGGCTGCACGGTATTGGGCGTGTGCGGCAAACAGCCGGATGTGGCCGCTTTGCAGGATTTACTGATATACGCCCTCATGGGATTGTCCCAGGTTGCGGTGGAAGGCCGCCAGGTGGGCATTTCCGATGGCGATGTCAATATCTTCACGGTCAAGGCCGCTTTTTCAACTTTGACCAATGTCGATTTCGATCCGGCTCGTTTTGCGGCGTTGATTCATGAGGCCGTCCAAAAGCGTGATCAGCTCAAGGAAAAAGTCAAAGCTGCCGGCGGCCAGTCCGACCTGCCGGCGGGGCCCGCCGATTTCAAACCGCAAATCACAGAAGCGGACTTGGTCCGGCAGGCCGAAGCGGTGGGCCTGAACTCCTATCCCGCCGACAATCCCGATATTCTCTCGTTAAAGCACACCGTTCTGTTCGGTCTCAAAGGCGTCGGCGCTTATGCCGATCACGCTCAGATATTAGGACAGGAGGACGGACAGGTCTATGCCTACATTCATGAAGCGCTGGCGGCCATCCAGCGTGATGATCTGAGCTTGGCGGACTGGGTCGATCTGGCCCTGCGCTGCGGGGAGGCTGCTGTGAAATCCATGGCGCTGCTAGATGCCGGCAATACCGCGACCTACGGCCACCCCGTACCGACCCGCGTGCCGCTGGGCCACAGAAAAGGCAAGGCGATTCTGGTGTCGGGTCATGACCTGCTGGATCTCGAGGCCCTTCTCAAGCAGACCCAGGGCAAGGGTATCAGCGTTTACACTCATGGAGAAATGCTGCCGACCCACGGATATCCGAAGTTAAAGCAGTATGACCATTTTTACGGCCATTTCGGCGGCGCTTGGCAAAACCAGATCAAAGAGTTTCCGGATTTTCCCGGTGCAATTCTGATGACCACCAACTGCCTGCAGCGACCCCGGGACGCTTACAAGGACAACTTGTTTACCAGCGGCCTGGTGGGCTGGCCCGGCATTGCGCATGTCTCCGATCTGAACTTCAAACCGGTCATCGACCGGGCCCTGGCGCTGCCGGGTTTTCAGGAGGATCGCAACGGCCGGGAAGTGACGGTGGGGTTTGCCCGCAATGCCGTGCTGGAGAAAGCCGACCAGGTCATCGCGGCAGTCAAAAGCGGTGGCATTCGGCATTTCTTTCTGGTGGCCGGCTGTGACGGCGCCAAACCCGGTCGCAACTACTACACCGAGTTCGTCGAAAGAGTCCCGCCGGACTGTGTCGTGTTGACCCTGGCCTGCGGTAAATTTCGTTTTTTCGACAAGGATCTCGGAGAT
>JASFSK010000561.1:0-3916 GCA_050114455.1 Desulfobacterales bacterium
TCCCTGACGATGTCCTCGGCGCTGTGGGCTACCGCCTCGGCACTGACCGGGCCCGATACGATCGAGCAAATCTCTTTAATAACACCCCTGAAAGGCTTTCCGGTTTCAGCAATTTTCATGGGGTTGGTCGTAACACCGTCCAATAGTCCGGTATCATTGGCCCTGCGAATGGCTTCCACATCTGCTGTATCTAAAAATAATTTCATATCAAGTTTTCTCCGGTGTTTTTATCGAAGAAGTGCAGTTTTTCCAGATTTATTTGGAAGCGGACATTGGCGTCTATTTCAAAGCGATATTTTGCGTCGACCGTCGCTCGAAGCAGATGATCATTGATTTTAATGGTCACGATTTTACCCATGCCCATGTCTTCAACCCCATAAATTTGTCCATTAATCCCTCGTTCAACTGCCAATTCAAGATCTTCGGACCGAATACCGATCTTGACTTCTCCTGCGAACCCATTCAGGCTATTGATGGAATTGCGGTCCAAATCAATCTGAAATTCATCTTTGATAATCACCAAACGATTGTCCTGGATGCGCCCGTCCAACAAATTGATTGTCGGCGTACCCACAAATTCCGCCACATAGATATTCGCAGGATGATTGTAAATGTCATGGGGCGTTCCCACCTGAATGAGTCGCCCTTTATTCAGCAGGCCTATTCGTTCACCCATGGTCATGGCTTCCACTTGATCGTGGGTGACATAGAGAAATGTAGAACCCAGATTCATCTGAAGTCCCTTTAACTCAGACCTTAGCACTTCTCGTAGTTTCGCATCCAGATTTGATAAGGGTTCGTCCATCAAAAAAATACGGGGTTCCCTTACGATGGCCCTTCCAATAGCCACCCGCTGCATCTCGCCCCCGCTCAATTTATCGGTTTTTCGGTCCAGCAGATGATTAATTTGAAGCGTTTCGGAAACCGCAGCGACCCTTTGCTGAATCTCTTGCGGCGAGATGTTTCTGATTTTTGACTTCAAAGGAAATTCCAGGTTCTGTCGCACGGTGTAATGGGGATACAGGGAGTAGTATTGAAATACAATCGCTACATCCCTTTCCGCTGGTCCCCATTCATTGACATTTTGACCGGCGATTTTGATCGTACCTCCATTGGGTTTTTCCAGGCCGGCGATGCAACGCAGGGTTGTGGTTTTGCCGGCACCGGTGGGGCCAAGTAGAACGAAGAATTCTCGATCTTGAATGTCAAGGCTGAGGTTCTTGACAGCGGTGACATTTTTAAATTTTTTAGTTAGGTTTTCTAATGTGACCTGGGCCAATGGATACCCCTTTTAATAATTGAAGATTGTCGATTGAAAATTGAAGATTTATGGAATACTATCGATTTTAATCTGTTCTGCAGCGATTTTCTAATAGCAAAAATTGAGTGAGCGAAGCGACATTCCCAAATCTTCAATCTTCATTTTTCTATCCCTCAATTGATATGCAATGATTCGCCGGATTCTTTATCAAAGAAATGGGTTCTCTGTTCGTCAAGTTGAATCCAGATGTTTTCCCCCGGATTTTCAACGAAGCGGGATGTTGCCTTAGCGCGAAACAACTGATTGTCGACTTTAACGTCAACAATGTCGAAAGGACCGAGGGGCTCGATGACATGAACCTTCCCCTTGATGTAACCGTCTTTTTCTTCCCGGGCAAGTCGAACTGCCTCCGGTCGGACCCCCAAGGCGAGCTGTGCGAGGGACACTCCTTTAGAATTGATTTTGTTAAACAGCGATTTTGATAGCGGCAGCGATTGCGAACCATCGCCCAGAAAGCATTGGGTACAGTTTTCGTTGGCTTCAAGCCGGATATCCAAAATATTCATGATCGGGCTGCCGACAAATTGCGCCACAAACAAATTGGCCGGATTATCATAAACTTCCGCCGGTGTCCCGACCTGCTGGAGGACGCCGTCCTCCATAATCGCAACTTTATCTGCCATAGACATGGCCTCAACCTGGTCATGGGTGACATACAGCGTGGTTGCCTTGATTTCGATATGGAGCCGTTTTAATTCGGTCCGCATATTTTCTCTTAGTTTAGCGTCCAGCGAACCAATCGGCTCGTCCATTAAAATGGCCTTGGGTCTCCTTACCATGGCTCGGCCGACCGCCACCCGCTGCATATCGCCGCTGCTGAGCTCTGAAGGGTTTTTCCTGAGAATGGATTCAATTCCCAGTACTTTAGCGACCTCGCTGACTCGGCGATCGATAGTTTGTTTGGACTTTTTAGTCGCTTTCAAGGGAAAGGCGATGTTATCAAATGCATTTAAATGCGGATAGAGCGCATAAAGCTGAAAGACAAAAGCAATGTTTCTGTCACTGGCTTTTAGTTGTTGCACGGGCTTTCCATCGATCAAGATATCGCCGGAGTCAATCTCTTCCAGCCCGGCGATGGCCCTCAGGGTTGTCGTTTTACCGCAACCGGAGGGGCCGAGTAAAACCAGAAACTCACGATCTTTAATATCAAGATTCAGTTTTCGAATGACGTAATTTTTCCCGAAGTATTTTTCAACTTCCATTAATTTAATGTCCGCCATGGGCTTTCCTAAACTTCTTCTTCCTCTTCCGGCAAGGGTTTAATATGAGAAAATACGATGAACCCGACCAGCCCGATTAAAATAATACTAAACCCATAGACGTGGAGAAATAGGACCCACGGCTGGCACAAACAAAATATCCCCAAAATTATTACCCACATTGATATAGGTTCAAAATATTTTTCACTTAATTGTCTGAACATACGCCATGCTTCCTTACTTCCTGATCGCCCCAAATGTGACACCTCTCAGGAGATGTTTGCGCAAGAAAAATGTGAAAACAGCAACAGGAAACAAAAAGATAAAGGTTCCCGCGGCAATGGTCGTCCAATCTATCATGCCGGAGCCCAACTGGGAAGGAATGAAGGGTGGTGCGGTTTGCGCTTTGCGGTTGGTCATCATCAACGCCAGGGCATATTCATTCCAGGCGATGATGAATGAGAAAACCGACGTCGCGGCAATACCGGTCGCAGACTGCGGCAGAACAATTTTCCAGAACGTTTCAAAGCGGGTATACCCATCGACGAGTGCTGCTTCTTCATACTCAATCGGAATTTCATCCATGAACCCCTTCATCAGCCAAACACAAAAGGATAAATTGATCGCTGTGTAAAGCAGGATCAAACCGATATGCGAATCCACCAGTCCGATGATACGGAACATTAAAAAAATCGGGATGGCCACTACCACGGGGGGCAGCATCCGCGTGCTGAGGATAAAAAACAGCCAGTCATTCTCGGCCGCCACTTTGAATCTTGAGAAACCATAGGCGGTAAATGTACCCAGGGTCACTGCCAGGAAGGTACTGGTGACAGCAATGATAATACTGTTCCAGAATCGGTTTGGAAAAGGTGAACTTGTGATAATCCTTTCACCCGCATTATAAACGAGTTTTTCATACCACTTGGCCTTGTTATATTTTTCTTCGGAAACGGCTTTGCGCAGCTGAACTCTTTTGGTGAAAAGTTTCACAAATCCGGTAACTTCCGGCTTGAAAAAAACCGTCGGCGGAACGGTGGTTGCTTCGGCCCGGGGTTTGAAGGCAGTGGAGCCAATCCAGTAAAGCGGGATCAAATAAATAATCGTTGCCAGTAGGACCAGAGCCACGGCAATTTTGTTAAAAACTCGCGATTTTGCTGTTTCAACGGCAGCCATGTTAGCGTTCCTTTGCCTTGTTCAAATACTTTATATAAATATTACTGATGCCAATAATCATGATAAGCAGTATATAGGCCAGTGCGCAGGATTTCCCTGTCTGCCACTGGGGGAATGCCATATTGTAAAGTTTGATTGCAATTAACTCGGTGGCTGTCCCTGGGCCGCCACCCGTCATAATAAATGCCAGATCAAACGTTTTGAATGCTTCCAGCGTGCG
>JASFSK010000562.1:0-3916 GCA_050114455.1 Desulfobacterales bacterium
CGGCTGATGTTGCCCTACCGGTGTTATTTTTCTGTTCCCAGGCTTCTGACTATATTACAGGGCAAACATTGTTGGTTGACGGAGGAGCCAGTGCCGTTTGAGGGTTGTTGGTAGATTTCGCATCGCTCTTAAGGGGATTAAAACAATCGGTAAAATCGGCGAAATCTGTGGATTAAGGATATCGAGCTGCAGTAACTCCATCACAGACGCCAGTAATTAATACCAAGCTGCTGTGCCTCCTCCGGTCTGAAACACCCTTTGACATCGATGACCGGAGCTTTACTGCCGTTGCACAAACCGGAAATACCGACCAATCCCAGTTCCCGATAAGCTTTGTGCATGACGGCCAGAATCACGGCATCCGTATCTTTTATCGCCTCCAAGGGTTGCAGCTCTACATCGTAATATTTCCGGGCTTCGGCCAAATCGGCCAGGGGATCATTGACGATAACATCGACGCCATAATCTTTCAGCTCATGGATGATATCAATCACTTTGGTGTTGCGCAAATCGGGTACATCCTCCTTGAAGGTGATTCCAAGAATCGCCACTTTGGCCCCGCGGACCTGTTTGTCGGCAGCGATCAGCATTTTCACCGTTCGTTCGGCAATATGTTTGCCCATGCCGTCATTGATTCGTCGTCCCGCCAGGATCATCTCGGGATGGTAGCCTAAAGCCTCGGCCTTAAATGTTAAATAGTAGGGATCGACACCAATACAATGACCGCCGACCAGTCCGGGCCTGAAGGGCAAAAAATTCCATTTGGTGCCTGCGGCTTCGAGAACTTCCTGGGTGTCGATACCGCAAAAATCGAATATTTTAGCCAGCTCATTCATCAGGGCAATATTCAAATCTCTCTGAGTGTTCTCGATGACCTTGGCGGCTTCCGCAACCTTGATGGAAGAGGCCTTGTGGATGCCGGCTTTGACGACCTTGCCGTACACCATTGCCAGCAAATCGCAGGTTGCCGGGTTCGATCCGGATACGACTTTCATGATCTTTTCCAGGGTGTGAACCTTATCGCCCGGATTGATTCGTTCCGGAGAATATCCGACTGCAAAATCACCGTCAAATTTCAAGCCGGATTCCGTCTCTAAGATCGGGATACAAACCTCTTCGGTGGCTCCCGGATAAACGGTGGATTCGTAAACGACGCAGGATCCCTTTTGTAGTTGCCTGCCGACCGCTCTCGAAGCCCCCCGCAAGGGACCTAAATCCGGAATCCGAAATTCGTCTATGGGTGTCGGTACCGCCACTATAATAAGGCGACATCTTGCAAGATCGGCCTCTTTGTCCGTGTAGACCAGCTTGGCTTTGCTGATTTGATCGTCGGGGACTTCCAGCGTGCGGTCAAAACCAGATTTAAGCTCTTGAATTCTTTTAATTTTTAAATCAAATCCGATCACATCAAAATGGGCCGACAGGTGAACTGCCAATGGCAGACCGACATAGCCCAGTCCCACCACAGCAATTTTATCCTCCCTGGCAACCAACGAGTCAAATGTTATCACGGTCAAATCACCCTTCACCGGTTTTTCCGGTACAGAATTTCTGAATTTAGGCGTTTACTTCAATACCAAAGCCTAAATTGAACAATCAATTTAGGTAACTGTATTTTAACATCAAAACTGAAATCATTCAGCAAAAAATGGCGATGGTCTTCAAATGAACCAAGTTCGAAAAAATTAATATGAATGATTCCGATCGATTTGTCCTGAGAAAAGCTTGGTTAAAGACCACGAGTTGCAGCCGTTGGTATGGTTCTATGAGAAAATATCCGAGAGCGCGTCGTTCTGAGGGATTCAGGAAATGAATTACAAATAAGAATCATTAGAAAGCAGCTTTGATAGTACCGATTTTTCTTTTTCCGACAAAAATCGCCATTTTCCCGCGGGTAGTCGCCCCAGTTTGATAGCGGCGACCCGGATTCGCTTGAGCATCGTGACTTGATTGCCCACCTTACGGACCATCCGTCGGATTTGCCTGTTTTTACCCTCTTTCAGGATGATCCGAAACCGTCGCGAAGATATTCTGCTAACCTCTGCTGGCCGAGTTTTACTTTCCATCATCGGTAAACCCGTGGCCATTTTCTGCAGCGCCCGGTCGGTAATGGTTTTGGCTACGGTGACGTCATATTCCTTCTCATGATCAAAAGATGGGTGGGAAAGTGTATGATGCAATCTGCCGTCGTTGGTCAGTAGCAGAAGGCCAGTGGAGTCTTTATCCAATCTGCCAACCGGATAAACACGTTGATCGAGGTTTATCAAATCGAGAACTATCTTTTCACCCGGGTGATGGCAGCTCGTGACATAGCCAAGCGGCTTGTTCATGGCGATGTACACCAGGGGCTGTTCATATGGTATCAGCTTGCCATCAAAGCGCACTTGGTCGGTTTCCGGGTCGATTTGGGTGCCCAATTCGAAAACAACTCGATCGTTTACGGCAACCCGCCCGGCCTGAATGAATGCTTCACCCTTTCTGCGAGAGCAAATACCGGCAGCGGAAAGGAATTTTTGTAATCGCATCAATTCTAGGTCCGGTAGTCCGCATTAATTTTTACGTAATCGATTGAAAAATCACAGGTAATAACCGAGGCGTGTCCGCTTCCCAATTTCAAGTCGATGGTGATGTCAAATTCTGGCTGCTGAAGGACTTTAGTGGCCTCGGCCTCGACCGTTTTGCCGCAGCCCAACCCGTTCTGCACCATCAATACGGGGCCGAATCGAACATCCAGATTCCCGGGCTCTACGGCAACTCCGGCCCGCCCGACTGCAGCGACAATCCGTCCCCAGTTAGCGTCTTCCCCGAACAGCGCTGTCTTGAACAAATTGGAGTGCGCTACCGTGTCGGCAATTCTGCGGGCATCCTGGACCGATTCAGCACCTTTGACGATGATCTCTACCAGTTTTGTGGCCCCCTCACCGTCTCTGATCAGCCATTTGGCCAGAGAGAGCAGCACATCGTCAAGGACTTTCTGAAACCCAGCCTGTTGGGTGTCATTCAAGATCTCGACACCGGACAATCCATTTGCCATGAGTAGGACTGTGTCGTTCGTACTCGTATCACCATCCACCGTAATTCTATTCAGGGTAGAATTCACTGCGGTTTTGAGCATTTCCTTTAACATCTCTAAAGGAGCCTCGATATCGGTCATTACAAAACACAGCATGGTCGCCATGTCGGGGCGAATCATTCCAGATCCCTTGGCCACGCCGGTCACAGTGAATTTCTTCCCATCCAATTCTCCGCGGCGGTTAACGACTTTTGGCTGCGTGTCAGTCGTCATAATGGCTTCTGCGAGGTCATGAACACCGTCCACATTCAGAGCCTCGATCAAGGTAGGTATGCCATGCTTGATTTTTTCGATGGGCAACGGCTCTCCAATGACCCCGGTAGATGACACCAGAACCTCTTCTTCGGGAACAGAAAGGCCTGCGGCAACATAGGCTGCCATGGCAACCGCATCTCGCATACCCTGTTCTCCCGTGCAACAGTTTGCGTTTCCGCTGTTTACGATAAGTGCGCGGCAGACGCCATTACCGATTCGTTGTCGGTCCAGTTGCACGGGTGCTGCTTGAATACGATTTTGGGTAAAGAGGCCGGCAACCTTTGCCGGAACCTCCGAGTAAATTAGTCCAAGGTCTTTTTGACCGTTTTTTTTCAGCCCGCAGCTCACACCCGCAGTCTGAAAGCCGGGGCAATCTTCATGGTTCATAGTAAATTTCCTCGCGATGTTATATTTCGCCGGCGACGTTTAAGTGCCGGATACGGGCGGGCGCCGCTGTCCCTGAGCGTCTATTCTGATCAAAAAAGAAGCTTTGATGGTGTTCGTGTCTGCCACAAAGACGTCAAGCCACCAAGATGAAGAAACATATCATCCCTGGGTGTGTTTGTGCGTTCGTGGCGAAATTATAAT
>JASFSK010000563.1:0-3915 GCA_050114455.1 Desulfobacterales bacterium
GCGGTCATGTATATCCTGGCCGAGAGAAAAGATGCGGTATTGTGTGTTTTTCCCGCCGATCATGTCATCGGAAATATTGAGCGTTTCCATGAAAACCTCGGGGCTGCCATCCGACTGGCGGATCAAGGCTACATCGTCACATTTGGCATTACGCCGCATTATGCTGAAACCGGCTATGGTTATGTCGAAGGGGATATCGCCGTCGCTGAAGGTGCACTGGGCGTCAAACGATTTGTTGAAAAACCCGACAGAAAGACCGCAGAAAAATACATTCAAGCCGGTAATTTTTACTGGAACAGCGGCATGTTTGCGTTTAAGGCTTCCGTTATCATGGATGATTTCCGCTCATGGCAACCGGACTTGCTCGATAAAATGCAGGCCATATTCCGACCAGGTAAATCAATTGACAAGGAGGATTACGATCGACTGCCGGATATTTCGATCGATTACGCCGTCATGGAAAAAACCACCCGTGGTGTGGTTCTGCCGTCTGATTTTGGCTGGAGCGATATCGGATCCTGGAAATCACTATATGATTTTTTGCCCAAGGACAACGACCTGAATGTCATCGACGGCGATGTGATTGCCAATGACACCCGGGGTTGCTTCATTCTTGGCGGCGATCGATTGATTGCCGTCAATCATCTCAAAGATTCGGTGGTGGTGGAAACACCGGATTCCATCTTTGTCTCCGACATCGATCACAGCCGGGATGTCAAATCCATTGTTGCGCGTTTAAAAGAGAAAGGGAGAAAAGAATATCACCAGCATCGAACCATTCATTATCCTTGGGGGAGCCAAACATGGCTTGAACAAAAGCAGGATTTTACGGTTGCCAGACTGAAGATTTATCCAAATTCATCCCTGCAGGTGGATTTGAAAGCGTCCAAAGCCATGCACCTGATTGCTGTGAAGGGCACAATTCTGGTGGGCGTCAATGGTCGGGCATTGACCTTAAACTCCGGAATGCCGTTCACCATTACCGAAAAAGGTCGTGTTCGTGTTGAAAATAAGGGTGATCAGGCTGTTATATTGATCCAGGTCGTCAGCCAGGACGATAATTAGCCACCCCAGAGGAATAAGGCTTTGCTCCCATAAATAAGTGCAATAGGGTTTTTGGGGGGGGTAAACATTCCACAGGGCAGGCCGATCCATGCAGACTAGACCCTGACAAATTATTCCTGAAACTGAATGGTTATAGCACAAAGGGAATGGCTGCAGCGTTTTTTCATCAGGATGGTCAGCGGGCTCCCCACTATCCAAACGATTTAGTTTTTTATGTATTGCAGGCTTGGGACGTTAAGATCGACATAAAGACCGGTTCATCCCTATTTTGCGATTTGACCTGGCCATCTTTTTAGCCTATATTTTGGCCATGAAAACGGCTAATATCGGCGAGCTAAAAGATAATCTCAGCAAATACATCAACTTTGTTGAACAGGGTGAAGTGGTTCAAATACTATATTGAACAAAATAATTGGCAAGTTGAAAACATCAGTCTTGGCGTCATGGAAGAGGCATACTCATTGCCGAACACTTTTCATGCCGACCCGGCCGACCGGATCATCACCGCTACCGCACGTCCGAACAATTTCACTATCCTTACAGCTGACAAAAAGATTCTCGCATATCCTCACGTCAAAACCGCTTGGTAGCTGAGCAAATATCACAAAGAATGAGAGTTTTTCAGGGAGATTAAATGTTTTGATCGGCGTTAAACGGCCGTCCGTCTTGAATGCTCTGATATTGTAGATGTCACGTAAATTCGAGTGTTTTTTTCAATTAAAATAGTCGCCTTTCAGCCCGGTGACATTGCTCAAATGCCAATTTGGCCTCCTCACGCAGTTCCTGCTCCATTCCGATGTACCTGGGCGAAAAGTGAAAAACGGTCAGCTGTTTTATCTGCGCCATGCCGGCCAAATGGCCTGCTTGCCGGGCGGTGAGGTGTTGTTTTTTCTCAGCAATTTCTCGATCCTGATCTAAAAAAACCGCTTCTATGAAAAGGTGATTGGATCCTTTCACAAATTCCACAATCCGTTGCCGGTTGGATCGGCTGTACATCACATCGGTAATATAACTTATTTTCTGGCCCGGTGTGATTCGGGCGATATGATCGGCAAGCTCGGATATGACAAATTTTTTGGCTGGTTCTCGTTGGTCGAGTTTGACCATAAATTTGGTATTTGGATCTGTCTGATTGTACAGGGCATTCTTAAATTCCGTCAGCCAGGGACCCGGGCTGAGACCCAAGGCGGTTAAACCGTTTTTAACAATATTTACATGAAAGCGTTCCTCTATGGATAATCCCAGGCACGGAATCTTGTGATCGAGGATCACGGCCGAGACCCTGAAAGCCGGCTCTTCATACAAAATACCGGTAAATGGCAGTTTGGCCGGATCTTCTAAGGGCTGAAATTTATCACGGCAGCGGTAACTTCGGGAGAGTACATATTGAGGATGTACTTCGCTGATCCGCAAAATGAGTGGGTAGTTGTATTTGTCAACCAGATTCCAGGTATATCCAGCCAGTTTACCCTCCACATTTTTAAAAAATCCCGGCGGGCCATAAAGTGAAAGTATTTTCTCACGACCCAAAAAGAGACGCAGCAGCCGGTCAAAGCCAATGAAATGATCCATGTGGGTGTGAGAGACGAAGGCATGACTTGTTTTGAGGATATCTTTGGCCGCCAGGCGGCTGATATCACCGAGATCGAAAATGAGGGCGCGGTTTTGAAATTGGAAGGGAATGAAAAGCCCGGGGTCATCAAATGGGCCATTGATAAGCCTGGGTTGAAAACTGGGTCGCATTATTGCGGCATAAACTTTTTCACTTGTTCGTTGATCGTAAAATATATTTCTTCATCAGCGCCGAAAATATCCACAACGTCTTTGTGCTTGATAAGCTGTTCGATCACAAATGAGGTCACATACAGGCTGACAATATGGGGATGGGGAACGAGGTTGCGAAAGGGTGCTATTTGATAATCAATTTCAAAATCTTCCAACCGGTTCATTTTGTCGAGACAGTTCGACAGCTGCTCGTCTAGGGCGTTTTTGTTGGTTGTTTCAATCAGATTTTTTTCAACGAGCCTCATTGCAATAGCACCGGCCAAAGCTTCCGAACAGTCCCGGACCCTACTAATTGCCAGTCGTCGCATGTGCTCCTTGCTCGACTCAATTTTTGATAATATGGTTGATTCGCGTGAACTTGGCCGGAAAACCTTGCCCATGTCATACCACCTTGTTGATTAAAAATTAAATGAGTTTTGCCACTTTTATATAATTTACCACTGGCCCATATTAATAATTCAAAGTAAGGATTGCAAGAGAAAAGGTTTGATGTCTATTTTTCTATACCACAAAATCACTCGGGCTGTTTCATCTGACTGAAAACTTTACCTTAAGCAATCACCCTTCGTTTTCTTTTAATTGATTTTAATTCAATATGTAAAAATCAGCGGCCACCAGCAGCAAGGTGGCTCGAGCCCCTTTTAGGGGTCATCCTCATACCCCCACTCTGCAGTTGATCGCTGATTTTTAGGCAATATCTTCCACGACAAGCTGGACGGTTTTTTTGTTTTTCCAGCGATTCCATCTAAGCTTGAATACTATTTGGGGAAGACGTTGTTTCCGATTGACCTGGGAATCGAAGTTGAATTGAATGGCCTCAAAAGCGGGGGCTTTGGGTGCCAATGACTGCCGCAGGCGCATACGTTGATGGTTTTTCCCGACAATTTTTGAAGAGACCACCTCAACATTGGCTGCCAGGAAAAGGGGCTCCGGGTTTTCGGTACCAAACGGCATCAAAGATTCCAACTCATCAACAAGTGTATCCGAAATCATAGCCAAATCCAACTCTGAATCAATCGGCAGGGTAGGGGTCAGATCCTCTGAATCTGTGGTGCGCTGGATGAC
>JASFSK010000564.1:0-3912 GCA_050114455.1 Desulfobacterales bacterium
AATGTGTCGTCCCGACATCGCAGTATGTCAAAATGCAGGTACCGATTCCAATTACCGGCATCAATGTGGCCGCGGTTGGCCGAGAATTCTGGAAAGATACCGGGAAAATGGGCGGCGGCATGTCGACCTTGATGCCCCCACCGACCATAGGAATGGATATGGACCCTCGCACTGAAAAATTTGTCAAAAAGTATCAGGAAAAATACAAAAGCCGTCCGGTGTATCCTCACTTTAACGGTTTCAACGCATATTATGGCATATATAATGCCGTCAGCGCAGCCGAACGCGCCGGTGGGTTCAAACCGCTGGATGCCTGGGTTAAGGAAATGGAAAACGAAGATCTCAAACTTTATAAAGATGGGAAGCTCTGGCTGCGATATGCATACTGGAAACCGGGTGAGATAGAACCCCGAACCGGCGTGGCATTCACGCACAATGTAAAGGCTGACATTACACCGCCTCTCGATGACGGCCATCCCTCACTGATCGTGATCCAATGGTACACGGACGGAACGGTAAAATGTGTCTACCCGCCCAAATACGCCAATGGTCAGTTCACTGTCCCGCCATGGGTGAAAAAGTAATGATAGTTGGTTGACTTAATCTGTACCCATTAGTGAAAAGGAGCAGAAGGATAACCATCCTTTTGCTCCATATTATAGAAACCCATCGACCACTATTGCATAAATAAAACTGGAATAGAGACATTCAACGCTGCCAGGCGGCATGCACTGGCACTTAACATGGGAACACAACTGTGATTGATACCCAAATCAATCAACTCGCGCTAGCGACGACCGATTGAATCATGATTGCCAAAGCAAGGTTAAGCGAAGAGACATGAGCGGAATAATTATTCAGGGATTTCTCATCAGCGGCTTATATGCCCTGGTAGCAGTAGGCTTCACCATGATATTCAGCGTCGGCCGTGTGCTGAATCTTGCCTATGGCGTTTACATCATGCTGGGGGGGTATGCTTACTACACCCTGTCCCAGGTACTGGAGTTTTCTAAAACGATCAGTTTGCTGGGAGCCATCGTTGTCGGCATACTTTTTGGTATTATCACCTATTATGGCATAGTGAAACGCCTTCAAAACAATCCAATCGCAGTGGAAATCTCGACGCTAATTTTGGCGGTCGTCATGCAGGCTGTCATTATCCTAATTTATTCACCGGCCCCCAGAGCCATCTGGCCGATTGTTCCCGGTATTTCACGGGTGCATGATGTGATTATTTCCTGGAACATCTTCTTTGCCATGATGACCAGTTGGGTAGTGTTGGCAGCCTTATTGATATTTGTAAGAAATACACAGATCGGCAGGGCTATTCTGGCAGTTTCCATGGATACGAAAGGCGCATTGTTGTCGGGCATCGATCCTGAGCGCATCAACATCCTGACCTGGGGGTTGTCCGGCGCATTGGGCGCCCTGGCCGGTGTTTTTTTTGCCACCTATACCCAGTTGGATCCCTCCATGTGGGTCGGGCCACTCATTACAGCCGTTGCGGTCGTGATCATCGGAGGTATCGGCAGCATTGTCGGCAGTCTGGTTGCCGCCCACATTGTCGGTTTTATGGAAACCATCACCACCACCGTGATCGCTCCTGAATTAAGGGGTGTATTCACCCTGCTGTTGATTATCGTTATTTTGGTTATCCTTCCCAAAGGTTTGTTTGGCAAAGAGGAAACCTAAACTGATTGGTTCTAGGTTCAGGGTTTTGGGTTCAAAGGTTACAGCTGTTGGAAATTACTTACCAGAAAAATCATAATCTGATTTATTTCAAACATATGAGTTTGGGAGCTTTTCAAACTGAAACGTGAACCCTGAACTGCTTAACCTCTGCTAACTTAAGGAGATATTTTGAAAAAGTCGTTGCCCTGGTGGCTGTTGGTAGCCGTTTTCATGAGCCTATTGCCGCTTCTGATCTCTACCGGATCTCTCAGGATTTTTATTTTTGCAAATTTCATTGCAATTTTTGCGATGAGCTGGGACATTCTCTCGGGTTACACGGGCTATGTCAGTTTCGGTCATCCGTTCCTCATCGGCATTGCCGGCTATACCAGTGCCATATTAACCTCTAAGTTCGCCACACCACTATATGTCAGCATGCCCCTGGCAGTTTTACTGACCATGGCAGCCGGCACGCTTTTCTTCTTTCCGGCATTGCGGACCAGGGGTACCTACTTTGCACTCGTTACCCTGGCATTTATGGAGGTAACCTACCATTTGGTCCAGGTGGTCAAGCCGGAAATAACTGGTGGCAGCAGGGGATTAACCGGTTTACCTTTGCTGGCAACTGGCGCTGTTTCCAACTATTACGTCTCATTATTTGCCATGTTGCTGATCGGACTCAGCCTGTGGGCGCTGGCCAGGTCTGGTGTGGGAACGGTTCTCAGTGCCATCCGCATGGACGAGGATGCCGTCAAAAGTGCCGGTTTGAACACCTCTAAATTCAAGTTATTTGCCTTTACCATCAGTGCATTGGTGGCAGGCATTGGCGGGGTGCTCTACACCCACTACCTGGGGTCGATATCCCCGCGGAATATGTTCGACATTAACTTTCTTTTCACCATATTAATCGCAGCCCTGATCGGCGGTGAGCATACCATCATTGGCCCCATGCTGGGGGCTTATTTTTTGACATTTTTATTAGAGCTGTTACGTCCCTATATCCCCGGCGCCTGGCGCTACTTGATCTACGGCATAATCGCACTGTCGGTTTATATGTATGCACCCAAGGGCTTGTACACCATCGTCAATGCGGTGGGCAATCGAATCGGCAAGACAAAAACAACGGGTGAGGAATATGACAGCAAAATTGCTTGAGCTAAAATCACTCACCAAGAAATTCGGCGGTATTTTTGCCGTCTATGATTTGAGCTTTCACGTCAACGAAGGTGAGTCCCTGGGGCTGATCGGTCCCAACGGATCGGGCAAAACCACTACGTTTAACCTCATTATGAGTGAGCTCAAACAGGACGAAGGCGAAATATTCTTCGGAGGCAGGGAAATCTCCGGCTATCCGACCCATGAGCGTGTAAAAATCGGAATCTCCCGCACCTATCAGATACCACGCCCTTTCAACGACATGACCGTCAGCAAAAATATCCGGATCGGGGTCATGCCTGATGACATTTTAGGCGTAATGAATATGAAATCTGCAAGCAGAAGGGAAAGAGAAATCGGGACTAGCGTCGGCTTTACAGAACACCACCTGATGGCCCACCCCAGTGAACTGTCCATGGGGGATCTTCGCAGGCTCGAACTGGCAAGGACGATTGCAACGGACCCTAAACTTCTTCTGCTCGACGAGGTATTTGCCGGACTCACCGCCGGAGAGATTGCAGATATGTCCATACTGCTCAAGGAGAGGAAAAAGCAAGGCCTGACCTACATCATCGTCAGTCATGATTTGAAATCTTTGGCCCCCCTGGTTGACAGGGTGGTGGTCGTTTCATTCGGTCAACTCATCGCCGAAGGCACATTTGAAGAAGTTATCACCGACAAAAAAGTGGTCGAAGCATATTTGGGAACCTAAATGGCATTTCTGGAAATTCACAATCTTGAAGTCTTCTACGGCAAGGCCTGCTCGCTTCACAAAGTCTCCCTTTCGGTTGAACAAGGCGGCATCATCGGAATTATCGGCCCCAATGGCGCCGGTAAATCAACATTGTTCGATTCGATTGTCGGGCTGACCGATTGTCGCGGAAAAATTTTGTTTGATGGCACAGATTTACGAAAGTTGCCCTCGACCGAAATCGTGCGCCGCGGGATCGCCTACGCCCCGGAAGCCAGAAATCTGTTTTCTTATATGGGCGTGAAAGACAACCTTTTAATCGGAGCTTATCGTGCCAAGGCAAACAAGGAAAAAAACCTTAAAATGGTCTATGACCTGTTCCCGATACTGGCCAA
>JASFSK010000565.1:0-3905 GCA_050114455.1 Desulfobacterales bacterium
ATTTTCGTAGGGCCATTGTGTCATCGCTTCTTCATATTCATTCAGGATTGCCGAAGCTACCTTGGACCAACTGTACTTGACAACGGATTCATGAATTCTATCAGCTGGCGGCAGCCTGTCACCAGTTAAGATTGACCGGATCGCCCTCGCCAGAGATTGGGGCAAGGTGTCGCCGACGATTTGTCCAGCCCGGCTCTGCCTTACTAAATCTTCCATAGCCCCGACGGGCGATGAGATAACCGGTCGGCCGCATGCCAGCGCTTCCAAGCCGACAAGGCCAAAGCTTTCATAATGGGATGCCATCACCAACATATCTGCTGAACTGTAATATTGGGGCAACTTTTTTTGCTCAATTCGACCGGCAAATATTACCTTGTCTTCAATTCCCAAATCTGTGGTTTTTTTTCTCAGAAATTGCGTTGCGGGAGCGTCCTCACCATCGCCGCCCACGATGACCAGTTGAAGGCGTTTCAGGTCGTGAAGATGAGTGATCGCCTCCAGCAGCCGATCGATGCCTTTGAGGGGTTCAAAACGACCGACACTGAGCAGGATCTCAGCGTCAGGATCTAAATTCAGCCTTTTGCGAGCAACCTGCTTTGGGATGGGCCGGAAAAGTTTCAGGTTAACGCCACATGGTATGACCCCAATTTTCTCCCCAGGAATGTTATAGTAATTCACCAGGTTGTTCTTCTCACGCTCGGTTGGCGCCACTATGCGATGACAGGTTGTTACAAGTTCTTTCTCGGCAGCGATACGAAGCTCGGATTCCGGTTGACCGACACCGGTGTGATTTTTCGCCGCAGCCAGGGTATGCAACATGACCAGATGTGGTCGATCCCAAATTTTCTGGGCCCAATTTCCCAATCGTCCCGACAACCAGTAATGACTATGGATAAGATCATATTCGATACCCTCAAAGGACCTGAAATCCTCCATGGATTTAAAAAAGTCACATAAATATGGATACAACGCCAGCCGGGAGAGATCGCCATTGTTCGGAATGCCAAGGTGTATCAAGCGCACATTCTCAAAAAGATGAATGATTGGCTGTTGCCGCCCATTGCCGAGTCGGGTGTAAATATCGATTCGATGCCCGTATCTTCCGAGTTCACGGGCGAGTTCCCGGATGTAAACGCTCATGCCGCCGGTATCATTGGTACCCAGTTGCCCAATGGGGTTGGAATGGATGCTGAGCATTGCTATTCTAAATTGTTTAAATTCCATTTTAATGTTCCCACGGTATCAATTGACAATGCAAACTTCAAATTGATGTTAGGTCAACTCGATCAGGCATCGGTATAGTTGAACAGGTTGACCACCCAAGCGCCTTTTGTAAGCTTCGGCTCCTTTTAAAAAATCATAGGCTCTCATACCGGATCGAATACTATCCCGAATGCTGAGCAGTTTGCCGAGTAGTCCAACGCTCAATGATTTGAAGCGCTCATCGTAACCATTGTTGTAAAGATACATCGTCGAGAGATAATCAATACATAAGATTCCTGCGACAGGTCTTTCATCCAAATCGAGAAAAAACAGCTTTAACATCCCAAACTCTACCAAAGATTCAGCCAATTCTTTGAAAAACGCAACCATATGATCGTTCATAAACTCGGCTTTATCGGATCGATTCGATCTGAACAGCGTAAGAAATGTTTGCATTTCTTCGTTGATTCCATAAGAGTCATCAACCAGACGATAATTTATTCGGCCGGCCTTATGTAAGCGCCTGAGCTTGCGTCTTACTTCATGTCGTTCTTTACCACTTAAGGAAGAGAGATAGCTCTCCCAGCTGACCGGCAATGGCAGCTCATAGGAGATGTCACCGTTTTCGTATGTAACGGTGCAGCCGGCTTTCTCAGCCACAGGCAACAGCTGGGTCATGACCGAGGAATCCTGCCGAACCAACGCCAAATCCAGTCGGCTAACACCATCTTGTTTCAATGATTTCAGCAGGATTCTATAAAATGGGGCAGCCGCTTCTGGGGCGACGATGAAATCGAGATAGTCGCACACATTCTCGTCTCCGATGAGACGGACTGTATCGCCGTTTCTCTGAAGTGGTGCTACACCGATGGTGCGGTCTGCCTGACGAACCGCAAACAGATAAGGTGTATCGGCACCACCGAAGCTACGCCACCAGGTCTTTAACCAGACGGGTAAGACAAAGATGCAGTTCCATGGTAGATACCCGTCTGTCTGCTGCCAGGTTGTAAACACACTTTCCAGGGTCTCGGATTCTACCGTATATGATGTTTCCGTGATCCTCACTGTTTATCCTTGAATTGAAAATCAGCGGCCAGCGGCAGCGATGGCCTCGTATCCTTCCAGGGGCCATACTCATACCCTTTGCTTTGCTGCTGTTGGCTGATTATCGATCCCATGGTCTGGAACTTTTAACCGCTCTTCAACTGTTGCAGGGTTTTAAATGCACCGTATTTCCGGACTTCGCAGCTTTCGACAACGCGTCCAGCACGCGCATGTTGGCGATACTGTCATCGGGCGTGACGTCTAACTCTGTACGGCCAAGGACCGTATCCGCAAAATGCTCTACCATCAACCTGTATTCGTCCGTTCCCTGTATTACGTGTTTTTCCCCCACTTCTTCATCCTGATTGCGTAGGGTATAGACGGCCTCCTTTTCCCAGGGAATAAAGGCATTATGAGGAAGTTCGATGGCGCCGTCCATACCGACAACGGTGTAGGTCTGCTGCAAAGCCGATATAAAGCTGGCCTCAAAGACGGCCATCTTTTTTTCTTCAAATCGAAGCGTGCCGACCATATGTATATCAGCACCGTCAGGATGATAGGTGGCCTGGGCCTGAACCGCAGTGGGCTCGGCTGCCATTAGCCATCGCGCGACACTGACACTGTAGCAGCCGACATCCAGCAGTGCGCCGCCTCCCATTTCAGGTTTCAGGCGTGCATTGTCCCCACTGCGTAGGATGTTCTCGTCCATATGAAAGCAGAATGCCGACCGCACCAGGCAAGGTTGGCCGATGGCTCCCTGATCCACTGTTTGTTTTATACGCCGGCTGCGGGGATGAAAGCGATACATAAAGGCTTCCATGAGGTGCAATCCAGACGCATTGGCTTCTGATGCCATCTGCCGAGCTTCCCTGGCATCGCAGGCCAGGGGTTTTTCACACAAAACATGTTTTCCGGCGGAAAGGGCCCTCAGCGTCCATGGCAGATGCATATGATTCGGAAGCGGTACATAAACGGCATCGACCTCGGAATCCGCCAACAGCGCATCATAGCTGTCATAAACCTTTCCAATGCCGTTTTCGCTTACGACCTTGGTTGCGTTGCCCGGTGAGCGCGTCGCAAGTGCATGGACCCGACCGTTGCAGGATTTTTGGATCGCTCCGATGACGCATTTGCGCGCAATCATCGCATTTCCCAAAATTCCCCATTTAATCTGATCCGTCATCGACCGCCTCCACCCTGCCACCGTTAGCCATCGACCGGCTGGCGGCTTCTAAGATCGCCACCACTTTGACCGAGTCCTCCAGCGGGGCGACAAGGGGCTCGCCCAATAATAGATGATCGGCCAGATTGATGTGAAACTGGTAACGTTCTCGCACCGGGATCGCCGGCTTTGTCTGAATAATGTCGCCACTATGATGGCGGCGGAATACCGTTAAATCCGGAGTCATTTCCGTGGCAGGAATATCCTGGCGCTGATAATAATGGTCGGGATCGAATTCAATTGAAGCCACATCCTGCCAATGTCCAACAATAGCCCCACCGGTGCCGAGCAGATACCATTTGGGTTTGCGTGCGGCCGCGATATCGGAATGCATGAACTCGGCTTCTTTGCCCCCGCTAAACCGGAGCTGAATGCGTTCTTGATCGGCATTGGTTACATCTTGCCAGACACGCTTGTGCCGAGATGCCACAACCGC
>JASFSK010000566.1:0-3893 GCA_050114455.1 Desulfobacterales bacterium
ATTAAATACCGTTCAACAACCTGCCTGTTTTCTTCCGCCCCGATGTTGGGCACCTCTTTGCCGGTGACAAAATCGGTGATCATTTTATATGGTTTTAGTGGATCGGCCACGGTGAACTCCTTTGTCGGCTCTGGAAAAAGTTCATTTTATTGGACTGCTCTGGAAAAAGGAAGCAATGACTCGAGCATGTTTATCAAAAGTCGACATTGACAAGCAAGGGCTCATTCGATTATTATTTAGGATTCATACTAACCTCGCAACTAAAGTAATTACCATTCCTAATTTGGTTCCGGCCGGGCCGGGATAGGAGACTTATTCAATGAAAAAATTAATCGCTTTGCTGGTAGCCGGTATGATCGTGGCAATCGTTATGAATTCAATGGGTTTTGCGGATCAGGAAAAGGCTCCGAATCTTAATGCCGATAAATCCCAAATAATTGTGGACAAATCCCGTATCGTGGTCGAAGAGATGATGCTCAACCTCCCGAAGGAGAAGGCCATACCGGTGGATCTCATCAAAAATTGTTCCGGCCTGGCGATTATTCCCGGCATGTTCAAAGGCGCTTTATTAATCGGCGGCTCCTACGGTAAAGGGGTTGTTCTAAAACACAATAGGGGGGAATGGTCTGGTCCGTCATTTATCAGTATAGGGGCCGGTAGCCTTGGGCTACAGCTCGGAGGGCAGTCCGTAGATCTGATTTTAATCGTTCTCGGCAAAAAGACCATGGATTCCTTTTTAAAAACCAAGTTTAAACTCGGTGCGGATATCGCTGCAGCAGTCGGTCCCGTTGGCGCCCAGGCCACCGCCGCCACAGAAATTTTTTTGAATGGAGGCATATATTCATACTCCAAAACAAAGGGTGTATTCATCGGATTATCTTTAGAAGGTGCCGGAATCGCCACCCAAGAGGAGCTGAACAAAGCCTACTACAATGCAACCTACAGTCCGGCGGATATTCTTGCAGGAAAAGCGTATCCACCTGATTCTGCAATTAAATTGATCAAAACCCTTCAAAAGGTACGATCTGTCGAATAAAGGCAATTCGGCTGTCAGAAGGAAGCTTTTTATAAGGAAGGTGTCTCAATCCGTTTGGCATCACTCCACAGACCTTCCAGGTCATAGAACTCTCGCACCGGCTCATAAAACACATGAATGATGACATGCCCATAGTCCAGCAGCACCCAGTGACCATCTTTGGTGCCTTCAACGCTCAAGGGCTTAATTTTATGTTTTTTTAAATCCGTTTTGATGAAATCCGCAATTGCACTGACCTGGCGATTTGACCTGCCGCTGCAGATGATAAAAACATCTGCATAGGAGGTTAGATCAGCGACATCAAGTGCAACCACGTTGGTGGCTTTTCTGCCTTGGACAGCCTTAATATAGAGATCCAGAGACGGATCTGTTTTTTCTGTCATAAATAAAGTCCTCTGGAGTTGATAAATTCTGCCGCTTTGCGGGGCACTAAATATCCGATCGAACGGCCCCCTTTAATCAGGCTGCGAATTCTGGTTGAAGAAATGTCCAGAGCGGTTACTTCAAACATATGAATCGGTTGTTTGCCGTTGGCCAGATAGCTAGATTTAGGCCTGGAAAATTGGTAATTTCCCCTTATTCCGGTTTTTAGATAATCATCCATGAGCTCCCATCCAGATCTGCTTAAGGCGCTGTCTGTTTTCGGACGGTTTATAACGATGATCGGTATCTGCACCAGCAGCGCCTCGTATGATTTCCAGGAATCGATCTCCAGAAACGCATCCAGACCCATAATCAGGAAAATTTCCGATCCTTCTGGGAGTTCGCGTTTGAAATGGTTGACCGTATCAATGGTGTATGAGGGGCCTGAGCGTTTCAACTCGACATCGGATACACATAATCCGGCGGTGTCATCAATCGCCAGATGGAGCATTTGAAGGCGATCTGAGGCATCCACCAGCTCACCGGGAATTTTATGGGGAGGAAGAGCGGCCGGTATCAAAAAAATTTTTTCCAGCTCAAACCCCTCTTTTACTTCCAGCGCCGCACGAAGATGTCCCAGATGAACCGGGTTGAACGTACCGCCGAAGAGTCCGAAACGCATGGGTAAACCTGTTATTGGTTATTCGTTGCTTGTTGTCAGAAAAAATGGACCGTAGATACTCTAAGGATCTTATACCTCAGACCTTGCCGTAATGGCAAGGTTGTCCCGATGTATGACCTCGTCATAGGATTTATGGCCCAATACCTGTTTGATGTGGTTGGATTTCAGATTCAAACCATTGTCTTCGGTCAGCACATTGCTGCCCACTTTCACCACCGCCCGTTTTGCATGTCCAAAACCCAAATTATCGTTCATCTTCATGAAATTGATCCAGTCGTTCAATTATACTTGATATTAGCTTTTTGACGCCTTTTTGGGTTGCAGCGGAAATCAGCAGAATTTCCCGGTCATCGAGCATCTGTCGAAACTTTTTTCCCACCCGATCCGTACCGGGTAAATCCATTTTATTTAAAACAATGATCTGCGGCTTTTCCGCCAGCTGACGGCTGAAAGCGGCCAGTTCAGCGTTGATGGTTTCGTATCCTGCCAAGGGGTTTTGCGGATCGATGTCCGAAGCATCGATGAGGTGAATCAGAATATGGGTTCTTTCGATGTGGCGCAAAAAGCGGATTCCAAGACCGGCTCCTTTGTGGGCCCCTTCGATCAACCCGGGTATATCAGCCACTACGAACGGATTTCCCCAGCCGGTTTGAACCACCCCGAGATTCGGGGTTAGGGTGGTAAATGGATAGTCTGCAATTTTGGGGGTTGCTGAAGAAATGACACTGATCAGAGTGGATTTTCCGGCGTTGGGCAGACCAATAAGGCCGACATCGGCGATGAGCTTGAGTTCGAGTTTGAGTTTTAGAAACTGGCCGGATTCGCCGGGTTGAGCGAACCGCGGTGTACGGTGGGTGGAACTTTTGAACCGGGCGTTGCCTAATCCTCCACGGCCGCCTCTGGCAATGATGAACGATTCGTCGGGTTGGTTGAAATCTTTCAGAATTTCATCGGTTTCCGCATCTTTGATGAGTGTCCCCGGCGGGATTTCGATAATGAGGTCCACTCCGCTTTTGCCGGTTTTACGCTGGCCCTGACCATGGCCCCCATTTTTGGCTTTGAACTCCCGTTTAAATCGAAAGGGGTATAAGGTACGTCGTTGCGATGAGCTTTTTAGGATAACATCACCGCCCTTACCCCCATCGCCGCCGTCCGGACCACCACGGGGGATGAATTTTTCACGCCTGAAACTTACACACCCACGGCCGCCGTTACCGGACTGAACGGTAATGAACGCCTCATCAAAGAACTTCACTCTGCATAAACACTGACTTTTTTACGTGCGCGTCCCTTTCTCTCAAAGGATACGGTGCCGTCTATTTTGGCAAATAAGGTGTAGTCCTTACCCATACCCACATTTTCACCGGGATGGATTCTGGTCCCAAGTTGACGCACGATGATGTTGCCGGCTTTTACCGGCTCCCCACCAAAGCGTTTGACGCCGCGTCTCTGTGCATTGCTGTCGCGGCCGTTTTTAGAACTGCCGCCTGCTTTTTTATGAGCCATTTTTAAACTCCCTATCCAACAAGGCCCGAATCGGCTTATTTGGATTTTCTACATAAATTTGTATGGGGTCATCCGGACCAGTTCTGAGAGCTTTGAAGGTTGTAAAACTTCTCTTCTGCCCGGATCGACCCATCAAAGGTCTATTCGGTATCCGTGTCGCCTGCCTTTGCTTTTTTGGCTTCAGTGGCTTTGGATTTTGTCTGCTTGGGGGCCTCTTTTTCAAAAGCCGCCGTTTTGGCTTCTTCTTTTGGTTCGGCCTTCTCGGGCGCCGGCTTTTTTACCTCGGCCTTAGGTTCTTTCTTGGTT
>JASFSK010000567.1:0-3879 GCA_050114455.1 Desulfobacterales bacterium
CGTATCCGATATTCACCTTGGTGGGCGGCGAGATGATCAGGAAAATTTCCAGATCTTTAACCGCGGCGAGCGTCTTGGAAACTTAATCCGCCATATCTCCGGTCAACGTGTGGGCGAAGATGTCGCACTTGTTCTAAACGGGGACATCATCGATTCACTCGCGGAGGATGACGTTTCCGGCTATGTTGCATCAGACTGCGAAACTGCCCTGCGAATGATGCAGCACCTCTACCAGGATGCCGCCTTTCAGCCTGTTTGGCAGGGGTTGGCCCATCTCGTTCAACAACCGAAGCGACATCTGATTTTTATCGTCGGCAACCACGACATAGAGCTGTCTTTGCCGGTCGTCGAGTATTCCATCCGGAATCATCTGGCCGCGGCAAATGAAAACGCCCAGGCGCGGATTCACTTTGCCACCCACGGGGGCGGCTTTGCCTGTCGTGTAGCAGGGGCGAGGATCTTTTGTACCCACGGCAATGAGGAAGATGCATGGAATCTGGTTGACTATGACAAACTCGGCCAGCTGGCAAACGCGATGAACGCAGCTCGAACCATTGAAAAATCGAAGTGGAAACCCAATGCCGGTACACGGCTTGTCGTTGACGTGATGAACAGCATAAAAAGACGATATCCATTTGTCGACCTGTTGAAGCCCGAAGTCGCAGCGGTTGCCGCCGTGATTCTGGCCTTAGACAAAAATGTGTTTAAACAAGTCGACTTCGAAGATGCTTTCCCTGTGTTGCGCGACAGAATTCGGGGTGGGCTTGTCACCAAGAACCTGCTTGGTGCCGGGGAGAACGATCTTTCAGCTGTCCCGAGCACTGAGATTGCCAAAGAGGTTTCCCAGCAGCTGTTGGGACCTAATTTTCGCGAGGCCATTCAAAATAGTAGCAGAAACTCGGCTGCTGCATCCGAGGATGACCTTTTATCAGCAGCAGAGAAGGCTATTTCCGAGGGTAGAAGTGCGACGGCAATGGCCGATCGTGAAGGTGATCCGGAAACCCTTGGCGCCTGGGACATTTTTACAGGCTGGATTGGATTTGTCTCAAAGGAGGAAGGGCTGCGCAAGGCGCTGAAGGATTGGCTGGAGGACGATGTGACCTTCAGGATCGACAACCAAGACGACCTCTACCATTCGATGCGAAAACGGGTCGGAGATCAAGTTGATTTTATTATTACCGGACACACCCATAAACCGCGGGCCCTGGAGCTGGGCGGAAATAGATATTACTACAATTGCGGTACCTGGATCCGAACCCTGCGGCTGACCACAGAGGTTCTTGACGATGCGGACGCTTTCTGCGAATTGGTCTGGCCGGCCCTCAAGTCGGGCAAACTAGCCGTCCTGGATGAAACCATAATCCCTGGACCGGATGGAGCCCTAACACCTCTCCTGTTTGATCGCACGAACGTCGTTCAGATCTCTGCAGAGAATAACAGCGCGGTCGGTCAACTTCTGCGCGTTACGGATAGCGATTCTGTTGGGAGGGTTAAGCTTTCTCCTGAATCCGGTACAAAGCCATTCAAGGTAGGTTGATGATGATCAAATTTCACGAAGTCAAAATTGAGTTTGTACGTCCCGGACCACAGCACAATCAGCTTCTGTCCCCTCTGACACAGTATGTCGCTTTATGCGGTGAAGGTTCACCGGTGACCTTTAGCATCCCTATTGAACACCATCAGCTTCTTAGCCGGCTGGAGCGCTTGCGGTATGTAACATCCGACGGCCATGGCGGCGTGGCCGTTCCCGACCGAATACGGGAATCTACGGTTGCCGAGATTGGTCTAAATGTCGCAGATATCCTCGGTGAAACCCAGGCGTTGCTCGGTGAAGAATGGCGAGCCATTGGCGATTCAGAGGGGTCAGATTCCCAAATGATTCACGTGCGCCTCGTGCTGTCAGGCTCGGAACTGTCACTGATTCCTTTCGAAATGGCGTTTGCGCCACAGGCATTTCCCGGCGAGGGACTTGAGTGGGCTCTCCAGTTTCACATGCCGGTGGTACCAACCCGTGAGATCCGCCGAACACGCCCAGATCCCGTTTCCTATGATCGCAGGGTAGAGCCACGCATACTGCTCATATCGGCTGCGCCTGCCGGTATGGAAGTGCCCCTCGGCTCGCATGTGCACGCCCTGCGTGCCGCGCTGGAGCCATGGATTCGCTGGCCCAAGCACGCGGGGGATAGCGAAACATCGGAATCTGCTCAGGTGGAAAACAAATCACCGCGGTTGAAATTTGTCAAGGAGCGTCTGCGAATATTACCCAATGCAAGCATTAAGGATATCTACGATATCTGCTCGCAGGAACAATTCACTCACATTCACATACTCGCTCATGGTGACAGCGTGGTCGTCGGCGGAGAGCAAAGATTCGGCATTGCGCTATGTGCCCACGGGAACCGGCAGCAAAAAAAAGTGGTGACCGGCAAACGGCTGGCCAAAGCATTGCAGGCCGAGAGCGAGGACGGATCGGGGCGATCGCAGCCACTCATGGTAACTCTGGCAACTTGCGATTCAGGTAATCCCGGTTCTATGCTGGTTCCCGGGGGCAGCATTGCCCACGACCTGCACACAGCCGGAATTCCATGGGTATTTGCTTCCCAATTTCCGCTGACCAAAGCCGGGTCGGTTCGCATGGCGGAGGCATTTTATCCTCGAATTCTGCGTGGCGATGACCCACGTTTGGCGTTGTTTGAAATGAGGCAGCAGCTTTTTATGGGGGCGGATCGCGACCACGACTGGGCTAGTATGGTGGTGTATTCAACCGTGCCCGTAAACTTTGAGGATCAAGTCATGACATTTTTTGAACGGCAGATGCGACGGGCAATAACGGTTGCTCTCAATAGGGCCGACGATGCACAAAATGAAGCCGAAATAGAAATCGCATTGAAAGCCAGCGAAGAGAAACTTGAAGTATGGAGAAGTCGGCTGCCGGAAAAAGATGGCCTTAAAGAACGCGCCAGGCGCGCGGAGTGCTATGGGATACACGGATCGACATGGAAACGTGTCGCGCTGCTGCGGTACAGAAGGGGCCAGGAGGAAATGGGCGTTGATGCCCTCGAGAAGGCACTTGACTGGTATCGCATGGCCGTGGATCAATGGGCCATGGATGAAGAAAAATACCATTGGGTTGCAACCCAGGCACTATCACTATCGGCCGTTCTCGGTAAAGCGTCGGATCCGGCGACCTTCCTGATGGCCAGAAAACTTGCCGAGCGCGATCTTTCGAAAACCGAAGGTCCTTCCAAAGCATGGGCCCATGGCACTATGGCGGAACTCGAGATGCTTGCTGACTTCCACGCTCCAGGTCAGGCTGCCAGAAATGTCAAAAAAGTGGTACGGGATCACTGCAAGGCAATTGTCGATCTCGTGGGTAAGGGTTCCTTCCAGGCTGACTCTACCAGGCGACAATTCCATCGCTATATTGATTTCTGGAAAGGGAAGAAAGAGGAGTGGAAATCAATCGCTACAGAGGCAGTTAAAGTCCTTGCTTCCCCCAAGGGTCCAGGAGAATCAGAGCTACCACCATATGCATAGGCGAATACGCCAAGAAAAAGATGGACGGAAGCGCTGCATACAAATACGATTCGTCATTTCCGTATTCGTTTTGATAAGTTTCCCATTCCTGTTTGCCGTTCGCATGGTATTCGGGCCTTAGAGAAGTTTCTTAGAACAGTTTCAAATTCAGCCCGATTGAAAAACTCCCCAAAAACTTCGCGGGATCCAGTTCCACGATTGCCGACTGAAACAAACGGTTTACTTTGATGCCAGGTGCTTGCGGTGGGCCAAAACCAGTTTGATATCACCATAGGAGTAGCCGTGGCCCAACTTTTCTTTGACCGCTTTGAGGGAGCCTTCAGCGGACTGGGAAAGGGCGGT
>JASFSK010000568.1:0-3879 GCA_050114455.1 Desulfobacterales bacterium
TGCAACGGTCATTTCGTCCAGTCCCTCCGCGTTTTTGGCCTGTGAAATGGCCTTTTGGATTTCCCCCAGAAAGTTCATAAATACCTTGCCTTTGGCCATTCCCAGTTTACGTCCCAGAAGATCCATGGCCTGAATGCCGTCCGTCCCCTCGTATATCGATGTGATCTTGCAGTCCCTGACAAGCTGCTCAACCGGATATTCTTTGATGTAGCCATACCCGCCGTAAACCTGAACGGCCGTAACACACACATCAAACCCCCGTTGGGCGCAATAAGCCTTCACCAGGGGGGTCAGCAAATCGGCAAACCCCTTGTAAAAGTCTCTTTCCGCTTCGGTGTCCGCCAGAGCTTCTTTATCTAAGCACTGACCCACATAATAAACGAAGCTGCGCATCCCCTCCACGTATGCTTTCATCTCCAGCAACATCCTGCGTACGTCCGGATGCCTGATGATCGCCACCTGGGGCGCATTGGGGTCTTTACCGCTTTCCAGATCGCGGCCCTGAACCCGCTCCCGGGCATAATTAAGCGCATGTAAATAGGCGGTCGAGGCATAGTTAAAGGCCTGGAAACCAACCCCCAGCCGGGCTTCGTTCATCATGTAGAACATGATCTTCATCCCCTGGCGTTCGTCGCCGAGGAGCCACCCGCGACAGTTTCCCTTGCCGCCCAGGGCCATGGAGCAGGTCGAGCTGGCGTGAATCCCCATTTTTTCTTCGATGCCGGTGCAAACCACATCATTTTCTTCCGCCAGGTTCCCGTCTTCGTCCACCCAGATCTTGGGGACGAGAAAAATGGATATCCCTTTGGTACCTGGGGGATCCCCTTCGATACGCGCCAGAACCGGGTGAATAATATTTTCGGCCAGATCATGCTCGCCATTGGTGATAAATATTTTATTCCCTGTAATAGAGTAAGTGCCGTCCGCATTTTTGACGGCCGTGGTTGACAGGGCACCGACATCCGATCCGGCATGGGATTCGGTCAGCAGCATGGTTCCGCCCCATTTGGCGGTATATAGATTTTTTAAGAAAATGTCTTTTTGCTTCTGAGTACCAAAAATTTCGATCATTTTACCGGTACCGTGCCCCATGCCGGCATAGTTTGCCACGGCCCAGTTGCTGCCGATCAGGTATTCGCCGACTGCCTGGGAAATATTGGTGGGCAGCCCCTGGCCGCCCCACTCCGGATCCTCGGTCAGAGAGGTCCATTCACCGTCAACAAAAAGTTCATAAGCACGATGAAAAGAAGCCGGCACCTTCACCTGTCCGTTTTCAAAGTCAAGTCCCTCTTTATCCCCCTCTGCGTTGGTCGGCAGCAATTCCTTTATGGCGAAATTTCGCGCTTCGGTAATTATCATATCAAAGGTTTTTTTATTGAAATCCTGAAACTTTTCCAGCCGGGTCATCTCATCTGTCGTCAGCTGCTCGTAAAGGACAAAATCAATATCCCGCCGATCCGCAATCACCTGTGCCATGGTAAACTTCTCTCCTTTTTGATAGTAATCTTTAGAAAAGTAAAAATAGGTAGAATTCCTCAGTTCGTCATTCGTCAATCGTCGTTCGTCAATTTTTGCTCTACAATCCCAGATAGGTTTTCCGCAACACCTCGTCCTGCATCAGTTCATCACCGCTACCCTCTGCAATTATTTTGCCGGAAGACAGCACATAATTGCGGCCCGCCATGGCAAACACGGCGCTGACTTCCTGTTCTACCAGCAGAACCGTTATTCCCATGTTTTTAATTTCTTCGATTTTATTGAAAACCTCTTCTTTCATAATCGGTGCAAGGCCGGTGGAGGGCTCATCGATGCAAAGCAATTTGGGCTTGGACATCAAGGCCCTGCCAATCGCCAACATCTGCTGCTCGCCACCGGATAAGGTTCCCGAGATCTGCTTGGTTCTTTCTTCAAGACGGGGAAACAGCTGGTAGACATTTGCAAGGGTTTTTTGTACCTGGCGTTTCTCTTTTACCAGATAGGCCCCCGCATACAAGTTCTCGAGGACTGTCATTTCACGAAACGGCCGTCTTCGCTCGGGACAATGAATCAATCCTTTGCGGGTGATCTCATGGGCCGCAACCTGCTCAATGAAATCGCCCTCAAACACCACTTTGCCTTTCAATGTGATGTCACCTTCAGTGGTGCCGCGGTGAATGCCCTTTTCCCAAACCACCAAGCCGGTTATGGCCCTGAGGAGGGTCGATTTGCCGGCGCCGTTGGGGCCTACCAGACTGACCAGTTCACCTTCTTTAATGTGCATGCTCAGATCATTGATAATCATGGCTTTACCGTAGCAGACGGTCAAATTGGATACTTCAAGCAGCACTTTAAATATCTCCTTTACCCAGATAGCATTCGATAACGTTCTTATCGGCACAAACCACTTCGGGCGGACCGTCCGCCACCATCGTTCCGAAGTTCAGAACGAGTATTCTGTCTGCTATTTTCATCAACTGTTGAAGCTTGTGCTCGATGATGATCATGGCCGGGCCTTCACTGTGCAAGCGGCCGAACCGTCCGCCCTTGTGCAGCCGCTTGATGGACTTGGCGATCAGCTCGGTCTCGGCTGGACTCAGCCCACCGAAAGGCTCGTCTAATAGCAGCAGCTCGGGTTCGGTGGCAATGGCACGGGCGACTTCAAGCCGTTTGAGATCACCCTGGGAAAGGGTCGATGCCTTTTCCAAGGCCATATCCGATATGCCGGCAAACTCGAGGGCATCCATGGCCTTGGCTTCGATTTTTTTAACCCATTCTCCGCGCTTCATGGATCTTGGCGATAGGCAGGAAACCATCACATTGGCAATTATCGGTAGTCGTCGAAACGGCCGCATGTTTTGAAAGGTTCCGGCAATACCCAAATTTACGATATCCCAGGTCTTCATCCGGACAATGGATTTTCC
This sequence comes from Desulfobacterales bacterium, assembly GCA_050114455.1. Classification (GTDB taxonomy): domain Bacteria; phylum Desulfobacterota; class Desulfobacteria; order Desulfobacterales; family JAFDCJ01; genus JAFDCJ01. Next base: position 2,901 of record JASFSK010000568.1, read on the forward strand.
TTTGAAGCGCACATTGCCAGAATCTGGTTTTAGAAGACCCGTAATCAATCTCAGCAATGTGGTTTTGCCGGCCCCATTGGGTCCGATCAGGCCGATGATTTCATCCCGACCCATCTGAAAACTGACATCGCTGACGGCCTTGAGGCCACCAAAACTTTTACTAATTCCATCAAGTTCCAGAAAACTTGATCCCATATCAGCTATCCTCCGCCTCTTCTCTCAGCTCCCGCCGTGAGACTTTGCCCACATCCGTTTTAGGAAGCTCGCCTCTGAATTCAACGATACCGGGCACCTTGTAGTGTGCCAGATTCTGACGGCAAAATTCCATAATATCTTCCTCGGATACTTTCCCTCGGGCCTCACTTTGCAATACCACGTAAGCTTTGATGATATTGCCGACCTTGGGATTCGGCACCCCCACGACCCCGGCGGCTTTGACTTGGGGATGGTTATACAATACCTCTTCCACGTGACGGGCGAAAACCGAATACCCCTTGTGCTTTATCAAATCGCGTTTGCGATCAAAAAAGAAAAAATAACCGTCTTCATCCATACGAACCAGGTCGCCCGTCCGCATCCATTTGCGGTTGTCGATTTCGACAAACGTCTCGGCATCCGCCTCGGGACGTTTCCAGTATCCCTGCATAATGTTTGGGCCCAATAAAATCAACTCACCTTCTTGTCCGACGGGCACAAAATCGTCATCTTCGACGCCGATGATGGCGGCACTCACACCGGGAATCGGGACGCCAAAGGAACCTGCTTTCGGACGTTGATAGGGACTGGTGTGGCTGACGGCAGTTGTTTCCGTCATGCCGTAGCCTTCCAGAATTTTGGTGCCGGTCCGGCGCTCCCAGCCTTCAATCGTCGTTTCGTGCAGGGTATCGGCACCGCAAACAATGGCCTTCATTCGCTTCCAGTTGACCCGGTTGGTTTTGTCATGCTCTTTTAAATACTCATAAAGCGTGGGAACCCCGTA
>JASFSK010000569.1:0-3878 GCA_050114455.1 Desulfobacterales bacterium
GATTGCAAAGGCCCAGGGAATGGAAAGGTAGATCAGGGGCTTCACCCATGCCTGTGAATTCACACCATTGCGTTCCGCTTCCAATACATTCCATCCCACAATGATATTGAGCAACAAATAGCCGTTCAACACCAGGGCGTCCCAGAACACGACAGATTTCGGAGAAGGGTATAGAAAAACATTCAAGGCCCTCATGGGTTGGCCGATATCCACGAACAAAAACAGGCCGCACATGCACACCGAGGCCACGGCAGTGAATTCACCAAGAATGGTGATCCTGCCGAATGTCTCGTAGTTATGCAGATAGTATGGAAGTACCACCATGACGGCTGAAGCGGCCACCCCGACCAGAAAGGTCAGCTGTGCGATGTAGAAACCCCATGAAACGTCACGGCTCAATCCTGTCACAGCAAGACCGAGATTGAATTGTATCAGATAGGCTGCGCTTCCTGCGGCAATCACACACAGCAGGAATGCCAACCAGGCCCAATAATACCGATTCCCCTTTAGCGCAAGTTCCAGCATAAGCCCCCCTCATACTTTAATTGAATATCCAGTTCCGTACGTTCCTCATAAATTCTGGTTAAGGCTCCCAGCGTTTTGTTTGAAAAGCACGCGGCCAATGGACCGGAATCTTTCAATTCGCGGTAGTTTACCCAACCGTCCTTGGTCGGCAATTGCCTTTGGCATGACTACCCTCCGCAGCATGCCCCGTCAATTAATTTTCCATCTCCAACCATATCGTATGGTGCACCTGACTGAACTCTTGAAACGCAGCGACAAGGCGCAGGCCCAAGGGGCTTCCCCCGGGCTTCATCTTTTTTTCGTTGTGAAACAAAACAACACAGATATCCGAATCCAATTTTTCACGACGGAAAACCCTGATGGCCTCATGCCCGACATCTATCGCCAAGTCGTTTACAAGTTCCTGCAGGGTTGACGCCGGTACCTTCGAATAGCTGCCAGCCAATCTTACCATTATAACTTCTGACCATTTCATACGCTTTTTCTTTCCTCTGCTGCAGGTGGTTGGAAAACCATGGCTCTTTTCCCTCGGATAAAAAACCCAAATTCGTGAATCAACATCACTAAAATTTCGCCGCAACCTACCAGATGCGGGAGTTATGCACACTCAACCCAGCCAAAATGCTTGTGTGCTTCACCCTTACTTTATCGACAAGATAAAACAGCAAAGATCAGGCCAACACGCATTTTAGATTAATTTCAATTGTTTAAGAAAGTTACTGAAAAAAATTGTGGTATTTTCAAATTCTTATTGTGGTATACAACAAATTTAGATAGTTTTTGTGAAAAGCCACAATTATTGAACGCTCTGCTAAATTCCGGAGGATCGCCATGATTGACGAGAACGAATTTTTTAGGAAGATCACACTGAAAATATGTGGCAATCTTGAAATCGAAGAAGGTCTGCATGCCTGTATCAAGTATATTTCGCAGCATCTACCTGCCGACTACATTTATCTAGAAAAGTATGAGGAAGATTTGGGCGCCATGCGATACATCGCTCGGGCCAATCTAAAAAAAGGTGAACGGATGAACATCCTGGTCCCAATGTCATCACAAGCCAAATCTCAGGCTATAGAGGATTTGCAGGATATCACCAAGCTTTCGAAGTCCGCTTTCATCATCAATAATTCTGAAAAAGATCCAATCGCCAGGGATCTGGTCAGAGCATTGGGTCATCCCCCTTCATCGATACTTGGTATATTGCTTTCTGTCGGTGGGCAGTTCGTCGGTGCCGTGATCTTGGCTGCAGTGGGTGTCGATCGTTTTCACAAACATCACGCCCAACTCTTTGGGACCCTGAAGGAACCCTTTTTTGTGGCCATGTCAAATGCTCTCAAGCATCGTGAAGTGCTGAAGCTGAAAGATATGCTTGCCGACGACAACAGATACCTGCACCGGGAACTGCAACGTATGGTGGGGGATGAAATCGTAGGGGCGAATTTTGGTCTTAAACAGGTAATGAATCGAGTGGAACAAGTAGCAGTTATGGACAGTCCGGTATTGATTTTAGGAGAAACAGGCACCGGTAAAGATATGATCGCTAGTGCAATTCATAATTCATCCCCTCGCAGCGAAGGGCCATTTGTGAGCATCAATTGCGGCGCCATTCCGGAATCACTGATCGATAGCGAACTGTTCGGACATGAAAAAGGTGCTTTCACAGGAGCACTCTCACAAAAAAGGGGCCGCTTCGAACGCGCCAACAAAGGGACCATTTTTTTGGATGAAATCGCTGAGCTGCCGCCTCCCGCCCAGGTGAGGCTGTTACGGGTTTTTCAGAGCAAGGAAATCGAACGAGTGGGTGGTGTAAAAACCATCTCCCTGGACATACGAATTATCGCGGCCACCAATCGAAACCTGGAAGAGATGGTGAAGAACCGGAAGTTTCGTGAGGATTTATGGTTTCGGCTGAATGTGTTTCCAATACTGGTCCCACCGTTACGCCATCGCAGCAGCGATATACCCGCCCTGGTTCGGCATTTCATCGAACGAAAAGCAAAAGAACTAAAAGTTGGCACCACCCCGATACTGGAGGACGGTGCAATCGACACCTTGATGGCTTACGACTGGCCGGGTAATGTGCGTGAGCTTGAAAATGTCATCGAACGTGCAATGATACTGCACAGCGGTAACCCGCTCCGATTTGACGATTTAGGTTTCTTCTCGATTGAGCAAAACAACAAAAAGGCCTTTGCGTCTGAGCACGAAACACCGAAGCTCGATACACTGATCAAACGTCATATCAAACGCGTGCTCCAACTGAGCGGAGGAAAGATACACGGTCCTGGTGGTGCGGGTGAATTATTAGGCGTGAACCCAGATACGCTGAGATACAGAATGAAAAAAATGGATATCCCTTTTCGAAAGAAAAAGAAAACTGAAGATTAAGAGTGCGATTGGCAACCGGGTAATCCATAATAGGTGGGGAGACTTGATGAATTTTAGAGATCATCTTCATGCAATGATTGTATGATTAAATCTACAATTCTCAAGTATTTTGAGGAACCACTGTATGTTGGGAAAGTAAGCCAGACAAATGAGCTAATTGGTGAGGATATACTTTAGAATATTTATGACCCAAAGCACGTGAAAGATGAGCATTGAATTTAAGAAAGCATCGGGCAATTATCCCGGCGCTCACTTCTTGTAAGGCTCAATACGGGTGGCCTGCATCGAATATCCGATGTCCACTCCGGCAGAGCCGTCAACCAAAAAAAGATCCTTCACCATCGATTTCGCTGAAATGACTCCCGTTACCCACACTGGTTCGTAAAGGCTTTTGCTTTTGTAGCGTTTATTTCGGCCAATTTTTACGTAAATGATCTGATTCGGAGGTGGCGGCGGAACATGAATACAGGCCCCAACGTAAGGCACCAGAAGAAATTCGGTTACTTTGGTGGCGGAGACTTCCAGCGGGAGAAGATAACCTGGAATACGAACCCGCTGACCATTGAGCTCTTCAACAATTGAAGTTTGGATTATCTTTCGTTTGGCCATCAGCTCATTAATGTCGATTCCCGCTTCTTTCAGCTGCGGCATGGTCTCACCGATTTCTCGGTAAAATTCTTCTGTATTATTCCCATGCGGTGGCAGCGAATCTATGAAATTAAACACCCAGACGACCAGCTCCAGTTGCTCTTGGGTTAAGTCTGCGAATGGGCCATCGGTTAACAGATGTGCCGGGACCAGATTTTCCCACGACAGTTTACGAACCGGTTCAGCAAAAGCGGGAAGATACAATAGGGTACAAATGATGATTAAAATTTTAAGATATTTTTTCATAATTTGTTTAATTTCATATTTTTATCGTCATACCATCTGCAAGAGAGTAGCGATAGATTTGATACCCT
>JASFSK010000570.1:0-3872 GCA_050114455.1 Desulfobacterales bacterium
GGTCAGCGGCAGACCGTTTGATAAAAAGCCGGTTTTACAGCCGGCTGTTGTGGCATCCGCAATCCACTCCGCCAGTTTTGGCTGAAGCAGGGGCTCGCCGCCGCCGGTAAAATCGACCGACTGTACCCGATCCAAGAACGGACGGATCGCATCCCAAATGGCCGGGGCCATTATGCCGCGGTTTTCGGCTTTTTTCGCTATCTCTCGCCATGGACACATGACGCACTTTAAATTACAGGCAATCGCAGATTCGACCTGAAATAGCCGCCAGGGTCTTTTTTTGATCGACTTTTTTTCAATCACTTGATCCCGCAGTGTTGCCAAGCGACGATCCACATGCGACGGCCAGATGAGAGCCGCGGTTGAATACCATTTACCCGCCCGTTCAAGCCAAATTTCCCCCGGCGGGCCGGCGGCCGCTAATTGATTTAAAGCTCACCAGAACACGTTTCCCCTGAAAATGTTCTGTAGTGGCAACCACGCTCAATGATTATCACACCATAATCTCCATATTTGATTTCGTCAATAATGCCCTTGCATGGATTGGATAACGTATCGTTATAATTTGATTTGTTTTTCATTAGCCAGCGCCGACGGCTTACTCGTGCAGTCAATCAAATCAGCGCTCACCAGCAGCCTATTTCTGCGGTCTCTTCGAGGGGCCGTCCTCGGACTCCCAGCTGCTGGTGGTCGCTGATTTACCAGGACGGCTAAGATACGATCTGCTCCGTCACCCACTCTCAGCAGTGTCTGAATCCGCTTTTGCCCCGTTCGCTGTTCGTTTCGCGGTGCTGGCCTCCGAGAGACGACGCCAAAAGTTGACCAGCAGCACCGTCATGGGCGGCAGGATCAAGCTGGTTATCGTTGCTGTCACCATTAGGATCCCCAGTTCGCTGTAATTGCCGCGCTCAACCACGAAGATCTGGTTCAGATATTTTGTTCCAAGGTTGGCAGCCGATAGCGCCAGGTTTGTGAATGCTGCCATGACCGCAAAATATGTTGCTTTTTGTTCCGTCGGTGCTTCCCGTGCGATCCAAGCCAACATGGGAACCATGACAACCTGGCCCAGCGGGGAATCGGCCATGGTATCGATAATGGCGATGGTCCGGGCGCCGAATCCAAGGTGGGCCTCGGTCCAAAGATGCAGTCCATGATACATCCCGATGAAAGGGATCATCATTACAGCATTGTAAACCGACAAGAAAACCACCAGATAAGTGATCGGACGACGGCTCATCCATCCCCGCAAGGCAAATAAGCCGATAATTGCCAAAATGGACGCGATCTGCCGCAGGGATCCGAAGAAGGCTTCATCAAATCCAAGTGCGTCGATTTGCCACCAGCTTGCACCAGCGCCGGCGCTCGGCATGGCACGGAAAACAAAAACGATTATGGCAATGCCGATGATCTCGCGTCTTTTACCCGGTTCCAGATCTTTAAGCAGCCGGTGTATTAAATAGACGATCACCGTCAGGGAACCGAAAAAAATCATTTCCTTTTTGACAGCAATATCCGATAGCCCAAGTGTCAGACTGACTATGACAAAGGCTGCACTGCCGACGAGAATGTACCAGTCGGGTGCCGGCTCCGGATTGCCTGTGTGCAGCAACGCACGAATGTCAGCATCGGCCATACCATTACGCCGTAACTGCAGGCGGCGACGTTGAATACTGATCTGACCGAGGGTCACACCCAATACCGAAATGATGGGAATAAGGAGCGCTAACTCGTACATCACTTGGTATGACAGGATCTTGGCCAACCACCCGCCCACACCAGCCACGAGCGCACTCCCGCCAATGATGGCGATTCTTCCAAGGGTTTGCATGGTAATGTGCATGCGCTGAACTTCCCGCTTGGGAATCGGAACACCCGCTTCGGTGTGTGATGGCACCGCCTCGACCGTCATGGCGTCAGCCACGACATCCTGAAGGACGAAACCGATAGGAGACAAGAGACTGGAGATCACATACCAAGTCCCGGGTGCCAGGAAATGCGCCATTTCGTCTTTGGATCCCGTGAGGAATACCATGATCAGCAAGCTGGCCGTCATCAGTGTGGCACCGATGTAAACGAAAAGCGCCTTCTTTTGCCAGAAGAGGTCGACCAGATGTCCCACGGGCATTTTAAGTGCCCAGGGCAGTCCGACCCAGAATCCAAGTCCGGCCAAAAAGGCGGCAGATAAGCCCAACTCCTGTTTGACATAAAAGCTTTCGACGATGCCCGTGAAACCGGAAACCCCAGCGGCAAAATAGACCATCAATGGCGGCAGGTAGCTTAAACGCATTTCACGCACGACGCCGAAAAAATCATATCTGCACCACTGCCTCAAACGAAACCAAAGTGTGGGCGGCGGTGGGTTGTTCGTTTCGTTTTCCATTTAAAATCTCTTCTCGTTCGAATTCAATCATTCGGCCTATGGAAGCTGGAAATATGGTAAAACACGAACGCTATCCTGGCAAGTAGACGGAATACTTGCCAGGTGGCGATGCTGCTTTTGAATCAGGGTCGTGCGGCAACTCCGGACAGGATGTTCAAGTCAGGCTCGCACTGAGCATTCGGGGGACACGCATAAACGGTGCCGGAATAACGGTCGCCCCGGTGGCCACATCGCCGGTGGCGCCCGGCGCAAAAGGGCAACCTCCCGTAGCACCTACGCTTGATTCGAAGATACTGATGCCGTAGGACCACGAAGCCACAACATTCTTTGTATGACTTGGGGAATTTGGCTGACAATTTTTGACACCAACTCATTTGGGTGATATGTTGCGCCGTAATAGGTTTTGAGTCATAAACTGGGATTGCCGGGGCTCAGGTGAAGGAAATTGTGGCCAATTACTTTGACGGAAATCCGGAAAGTCGGAAGTTTTGTGAAATGAAGGTCGTCTATGAACAAACAGCCGCCGTCCGTGTGACTGAAACTCTAATACTGTTAGACGTCCCGTTTGATCAGATCGTTCGACATGCAGACCGGCACGATGCGAACGTAATATTCATGCGAGCCGGTGAAAAAAGCGGTAATGATTAAGTTACTTAGTAGTAGGAGACTAACAGTAAAATCTTCAGTTTTTTTTATTTTATTTACGTTGCTTATCAGCTGCTCAAGTACGGCTAATGACTTATCGGAAAATAAAGAAGTCAACACTGATACCAGAATTGAAAAAGAGTCCGGAGATATTCCTGATGCAGTTTTAAAAAATTTCAAGGCAAAATACCCGAATGCAAACTCTGTTAAATGGGAAAAATACGAAGATGTTTTCGTTGTTGAGTTCATTCTTGACGGGCAAGAGTACGAGGCTGAATTTGATAAAACGGGGAAATGGCTTGAAACAGAAAAAGAAATTAAAATTGGTGATCTTCCGGAAGCCATACAGAAAGTACTGAACACCAAATATTCCGCTTATGAAGTTAAAGAAGCCGAATATGTTGAAACTGCCGATTACGGAATTATTTATGACGTAGTCATCGAAGAAAGTGATAAAGAAATTGAAATTTATTTCTACCCTGACGGAATGATCTTAAAAGAGGAAGCAGAAGATTAAGATGACGATTCTGTACCGCAGGACAATCCCTTTGTCAAATCTGCCGATGTACGACCAACGATCTGGAGCTATGGCCACCGTAATTTTCAGTCGGGCGGCGAGCATAGCTAAATATGACTGCTGGGCCGTGGTATCTACATCAATCGCACGCAATCAAGCAGTATAGATTAACGATGCCATATTTTGTGGCAAGCAGGTGCTTGAATGGAGGTTATTCATATGGCTGATGAAACGTTATACATGGTGGTCTGCCTCATTGTTTCAATCGTTGCTTTTATTTGGATATTCATTAAATACCGTTGATGCTGGCAAAATCGATCAAAAATTGGC
>JASFSK010000571.1:0-3872 GCA_050114455.1 Desulfobacterales bacterium
GACAACTTCATAGCCCAGCTCTGCAATGGCTCTTACCAGCGGTTTTAACTTTGATGATTCGATTAGCAACTCTGGTCGAAGGAACAAGTCGAGGTCGTTCGTGGATCGCGGCTCTGGCCATTGATTCAAAAGCGTTCTCATGTCCGACTTTCTAACATAATCGGTTTTAAGATAGATTCCGAAGCCACCGCCCGCGATAAGTCTAACATCTGAATCGTGCACTTTTTGCAGCAGGTCGAGCAATGCAGTTTGAAGGTCTATGATTCTGTTCATTCTTGTACCACTCCAGTATTATTTAAAATTAGGTCTTTTAGCTGCTTGGCAGTTTCCTGGTCCCTCTTGTCGCCAGCCATCAGTTCCATATAAACCTGCAGTGGCGAGGTCCACCAGAAGCCGTCTTCTTGCCGGGCATCGAAATAGACCGTTTCGTCATCCGTTTCCAAAAGCTCAAGATTTGGGAATCGATCCGACTGGCTTCCGGGCAACCGATTAAGCAGCATCTCCACTTTAGGACAGTATACAGTCAGTAGATCACCGCGCTGCATCACAGTGTATCGTGTGACAGAGGAGGTCCCTGATGCGATTAGGGGCAAGTCCAATTGCTGTGATTGTTCAGACAGCAATTTCAAAATCGACTTGTTGTTTTCCGAAATTTTAAGGCGAATCCGTTTCTTTACGACAGGTGGACTATAATTTTCACTTAATTTTTCCAGCAATTTATCGGGCTGTAGGAGACGAATGGTTTCAGCGCGCGTGACGATCAGATCTTCCACCATCGTTTTCAGAACCTTTGATACGGTTGAAAGGCTCATCGGTTTTTTGTCCCAACGGTTCACCAGGAGATTTTGCTGGTTAATTGTAGCACGGATATCTTGAACAGATTGGAAGTCGGAATATACGAAAAATCCTCGTCCCACCATCGAACTGTTTTTGCGATAAACATTTTTAATTGCAGCTGATGAGGGAAAACGGTTCTTGCCACCACTTCGAAATACGCTGAATGTTCCCGGAGAAACCACTATGTAGTTTCCACACAGATCAATGCCGCTGATCCCTTCCATTTCCAGTTCTTTAAGCTGCCGTTCACCTAAAAAGGGCATAAAAAGCATCGGGAAAACATTCTTTGGAAGGGACAGTGATTTTAGATAATTGATGCTATTCTGAAAGAATTTAGGCGTTGAAAGGGCTTTGCATTCTACAGCGAATCTTGTTGATTTCGTCTTCCATTTTGCCTCGATATATGCATCAATACGTTTGTCTTCCCCGACATTGGGCTGGTCCTCTAAAAGGCGAATAGTCAGGGGCGGCAAATGGACCTTTCCTTGCCGGAGCTGATCAAGCATTTCTTTTTCTGTTGGCATTTTCCTGTTCCTGTCTATTTTCTTGATCAAGAAATTATATGATTTCAGGAAAATTATCAAGCAAAATATCCATGCTTGATCTCATTGATGTGGAAATGGGATTAACCACAGCTGAATTCTCGACACGATGTTTAACAAATAGAAAACCCAAATTGACGAAATCAAAATCAATTTGGGTTTTTGCGAATACTTTACCGAACATGCAAATAATTTATAGCTAATTGATATTATTTTATTTTAATGGTGGAGGCGGCGGGAGTCAAACTCGCGGCCGTCCAGCAAACACATTAGATCTGACCTGAATTGCGGAATCATTTATTACTATAGCATGCAGAAATAGTCGTTGGCCCCAACCGATATACAATCAATGCCCCTGCAGACTTGTGTAAGCTAATCGGCTTTACCACTTTCCTCTTTCCCTTTTTTCATTTGGATGGTGAGAAACAGAGGCTCCCCCACAGCCCAATAAAAAATCGATGGAACAACGTAAGGTATCGGCCAGTTTGACGATCACATCCGTACTTGTGTGATTGCCAGCTTCGATGCGTTTAATTAGATCTACCGATAAGCCGGAACGTTTTGAAACCTCCGATAGACTGAATCCTAAATCTTCACGCCAATAGCGCACCCGTTTGCCCATTTCCAGATCTTGGATCGCCGAAACCACAATATCTTTAGTGGTAACGACATCAGAGTATGTCTTTTCGTCCTCCTTCACCATCGGGTCAGGCAGTTCAGATGGAATGTAAGCGACTTGTCCCCATAAAAAATAGTCCATCGGCTTCCGGGTCGCCACGGATACAGCTAAAATGTAATTTAATGAAGGATTCTGCTTGGCGTTAGCACCATGAATATTGGAGACCACGTTGATTTTAACCCCGACTTTATTGGCCCAATCTGTCCTTGTATAGCCTTCCATCTCTTGTTCAATACGTGCGCGGACTTCATTAAAGTTGATGTCAACCAGGATTTTTTTCATTTTTAGTGTATTTTTTTCTTGACAATCAGTTCTTTTTTTATGTAACGGTGAACTACAGCCCTTCAATTGAGCCTGGACTCCTTCTGAACTCAGCACCAATTCACTTCATATATATTTGCAATTCTTGATGATCTGATAATTCGTCAAGCTTATAAAGATAGGCAAAAACAGTTAATGCCAAATGTAATTATCCTGCGTTGGCCAGAAGGCAACGTGGATTCAGCGATTTATTTAATGGTGGTCTAACTATCATATATGATGGGCATCACATTATACTACAATATTTCTGTAATGGAATCAAATCCTATCGATAGCGGTGCTAGACGCAAGAAAGATTCTGAAAAGGTAAGAGAACAGTTCGCGGGAAACAGATTATAGGCAATCAAAGAAATCGTAAGGTCTTAAAATGGATGTCGTTGATGAACTCGAAAAAGAATTTGGAAGATCGCTGACCGCAAAGGAGCTCGCTCAACTGCTGCGGATCGATCCGCGCACCGTCAACCGATACGCCAGCAGATGGGGAGGTATCGAAGTATCACCAAACCGGTATCGATTTTTTGAAAAACCGATCAAGCAAGTGTTTGAGAATGCCTACAATCATCGTGAAACGGGGCAAGCGGCGCTACATCAGCCAGATTATGGTCAACGGCGTAAAAAAGGCCAAGCTGTTCCCGGATACCAGCAAAGCGTCAAAATGCGCCGCCATGCAGTGGGAACTCGAAGCCAGAAAGCGGCTCGAGCAGGAATCGATCGCCACCAGATGTTTGTCGATCATCGTTTGGATCGATGAATACCTGGATGAGGTGCAAGCCCGCTATTCCCTGAAAACCTATGAAGAGAAAAGAAAGGCGTTCTCGCGTTTTATTGAACACAGCGGGTATTCCATGGAAACACCTGTCGAAGAAATTAAACGCGATGCGGTTCGCGCCTTCCTGCGGCATATGTCAAATACGATCAGCGGCAACGCTGCCAACAAAGCCCGTAAAAATTTAGGCGCGGCCTGGCGATGGGGAGAACGCAATATCGAAGATTGGCCCAACCTGCCCAACCTTTTTTTAACCTGCGATCGATTCAAGGTGGAAAAAACGATCCGTTACGTCCCTCCTGAAGCGGATTTCTGGAAAGTATTTGCCATATGCGAAAGACAGGACCAAGTAATGTTACTCGCTTTCTTCCACCTCGGGGCGCGTCGAAGCGAACTGTTCGGATTAAAGTGGTCCGAGGTCGACTTTGTCAGGGAGCAGGTTTACTTGCAAACCCGTAAAAGAGATGGCGGTTTGGAAGGGGATTGGGTTCCCATGACCCAGCAGCTCTGCCGGGAAATGAAAGCATGGATGGAAGCACGCAGAAACATGGTAGGCTTGGATCGAGAGTACGTGTTTGTCTGTTTGTCACAAACCGCGTTTTGCGATGACTACTACGGAAAACCGTTTCAAAAGCGACAGCACTTTATGGAGAAGCTGTGCAAGAAGGCAGGCGTGAAACCATTTGGGTTCCATTCGATTCGTCACCTGTTTGCATCCCGATTGTGG